>JBEIHA010000152.1:0-7543 GCA_040381635.1 Pseudobdellovibrionaceae bacterium | reverse complement strand
CGTGCCACGACCGACGATGACTTCACCGGCGGCTGGAATGGCCCTACGATCGAGTCTTCGCGAGGTGGACGTGCAACTTATCACGGGCCCTCGCAAATCGTGATCTATCCCATATTGAATCTGGGTCGGGCTCGCCCGATTTTCAAAGCCCGCGACATTTATTCCTATTTGCGTAGTTTAGAAGATGTCACCACCGAGGCTTTGCGAGAGTTGGGTCTGCCCGCGGCCGAACGTCGTGACACTCCCCCGGGTGCGCTGTCGCTTACCGGAGTTTGGGTGGGTGATAAAAAAATCGCTTCGGTGGGAATCGCTGTTCGTAAGTGGATCAGCTATCACGGTGTGGCCATTAATATTTTGCATGATCCAGCGGCTCACCAAGGGATCCGACCCTGTGGATTTTCCCCTGAAACCATGACGTCTTTGGAGTCCGAGTTAGGCCGTGCGGTAGATTTAGACCGAGTGAAGTCTATTCTGCGGCCGTGTTTTGAGTCGAGTTACGCGTAGACGCAGATTTTCGTCGGAGTCTTGGGGTCAGCGCCTCTTAGCAGCGAAGTCGTTTATCTTTGTTTATAAACTCAATTACTGGCTAACGCATAGTTTCCTGTCTAGACAGGGAAAGGTGCGTCAAACATTTGTGTGTCTTAAGTCAGGACTCGCGCGTGGCCTACACCCTCGAGCCGAGCTATTTCTTATCAATCGTGATCGCGAACTTCTTCACTCCGCCGCTTTTGACAGCGTCGATGATGCCAACCACGCGGCCGTGCGGGACGTCTTTGTCGGCCGAAATAATGGCCTGTACGTCGGGGCGCTTGCCCGCGAGTTCTTGTGCGTAGGTGTTGATCGAAGCCTCGTCTGAAGGTTTGCCGTTCAATGCTAAGCCGCCGTCGGCGCGAATCGCGATGGACAATTCCGAAGGTGCGGTTTCGTCACCGGTCCCGCTCTTAGGCAGATTCACCGCGATCGAAGGATTCATAATCAAGGGCGTGGTCACCATAAAGATAATCAAAACGACCAAGATGATATCCACGAACGGAACAATATTGATCTCGGAAATGGGGTCGTCGTTGTCGCCGGTGATTTTGCTGGCCACTTAGGTGCCTTTCTTGGCCGACTTGGCATAGGCCAAGCAAAGATCTTTCACACTCTCTAAGTTGAGCATGATGCCCTTCACTTGCTTCTGAAAATAATTGTAGGCAATGACCGCGGGGATGGCCACGATCAAACCGACCGCGGTGGCCAATAAGGCTTGCGAGATCCCGATCATCACGGCCTTCGCATCGCCTTGCGATTGGGCCATGCCGCGAAAGGCGTCCATGATCCCGAACACGGTACCCAGCAATCCGATGAACGGAGCATTGGATCCCACCGTCGCCAAAAATCCTAAGTATCTTTCTAAAACGGGGCGTTCGATCGAAGCATAGGAAGTGAAAATTTCTTCCAAGCCATTTTGTCCGCGCTCGCGCACGTGGCGCAGTCCGTAAGAGAGGGCGCGGCCTTCCAGGCTGTCTTTTTCTTTACCCAGCTCTTCGAGGTCAGCCAGATTGTTCGAGGCCAGAATCTCGCGCACGCGGTCGGTGACCACGAGGCTGCGGGCCCGGATTTTTCCCAAAGTGAAAAATCTCTCTAATATGAAGGCTATGGACAAAATACTAAGTAAGATCAGCAGCCAAAGTGTGACTTCGTGCGCGACCATCGCAATGGCAAAAAAGTTTTCGATCATTTAGGCCTCCAGATGACAATTATCTCTGGAGCCATAACAGGTGGTCAAGATAGCATCATGTTGATGAGGCGAGTCGTCCTACTTACCCTTTCCATTTTCATTACAGTCGGCCTGGTCGGCGGCTGTGAACTCGCGCGCGAAACCCAGCCCTCGGTCCTTGTGATCGCCGTCGAGGGCTTAGGTTTCGAAAGTTTAAGCTGCGACGCCGAAGATCTCGAGGGATTAAAAATTTTTTGTGAGGAGTCCGTACGGTTCTCCCACGCCTTTACGCCTTCGAATATGAGCCAGGCGGCCATGGCCTCGCTGCTCACGGGCCTCTACCCCTTCGATCACGGTGTAAGACACAATGGCGATAATTTTCTTTCGGCCCGCTTCCAAACTTTGGCCGAGGGCGCATTGGCCCGTCGCTTCCGCACTCAATTCGTCAGCGGAGGCCCTCCGTTATGGCGCAAGTCGGGCTTGGCGCAAGGCTTTGAAGTTTTCGACGATGCCATGGATCTGGGTGCCGGCGTCTACTACCGTCCCGCCGGAGAAGTCGTTCGCCTGGCCACCCGCTGGTTAGACGAACAAACCGACGGCCGCCCCACGCTCTCGGTCCTTTTTATGGCCGATCTGCAATTCCCCGAATTTGCGACACGAACGGCTGAAGGGGTTTTGCGCGAAACGTCTGAAGAAGGCCAGGTGCAAGAGGTCGTTGAATCTCTGGGCACATTGGTCAAATGGCTTCAGAGCAAACGAAGATGGAATTCCACGCATATCGTTTTCTTAGGCTTAAATTCGCTCTCGGCGCAGAATTTAAGGGGAGAAACAGCGACTCTTTCCTTGCGCTCGGCTGCGACTCAAGTGACTTTATTTATAAAGCCCGCACGCAAAGAGCGCGACAACGTGATTCAGTGGGCGGTTGACCGCAATGTCTCGCTGGTCGATGTGGGGCACACGATGTTTCAGTGGATGGGCCTAGAACCCCCAGTCTCGTCCTTGCCCACTCTTCAGCCGCAAAGCTTGCTCGCCGCCTTAAGCGAGAGCGAACCCAATTGGGATGAAGAACATTTGGTCTTAAGCGAAACCGGTTGGCCCGATTGGCTAGAAGGTGCTGGCGTTCGCTGGGCGTTGAGGCAAAATCAATTTCTTTATATCCACGACCGACGGCCTTTGGTCTTCAACACTTTAACGGATCGCCTGGAAAGTCTGCCGCTGAAGTTAAGTGATCCTCTGTGGACGACGGTGAACAGTGGCGTCGTCGACTTACTAAGCAAAGCGCAAACACCCGCCTTCGGGGGCATGGTGCCGCATTGGCCAGAACAATTGGCGGTCGCGCGCGAACTCTGGGTGGAAAAGCAAATGTCACGCAACCCTAAAGGGCCCGAAACTTGGAGCAAATGGTATTTGCTCGAGGCCTTGCGTACGCGCAATTGGCGCGAAGTGAAACGCCTTTCGCAAGAGCTGGGTGAACCGGTCGGATCGTTCGTGGCCGCAAGCCACTTAGGCGAAAATTTGCCGATGCCGCGCAATCCTTGCGTGCGCTTGATGTTGAATGCCAAGGGCGATAAAAAAAGCCTTCAATCTGAATGCGAAGATGAGCGCGTGCTGGCTCTTTACGCTTGGGTTTCGGCCCGAAGCGACGACGATCGACAAGGTGGACAAGATCGCTTTGTGCGGCTGCACGCGCAGAATCACATGGACCAGGAGATCGGCCGTTTAAACTACCTCAATGAATTGCGCTGGGACGTGGATCGTCAGATGCCCGAGCTTCCGCAAACGGTCGATTATCTGATGACGCTAAAGGAGCTTGAGCCTTTTGCTAAAAAAGTTTCGACCGTTTTCAGGACAAAGAATTAAAGTGTCAAAATTTGATAGACGCAGTAAAGACAGATCGCACTGCCCACCAAGCATACACCGAGGACGGCCCAGAAATGGGACATCGGGCGTTCATAGGCGGGCGGGGATTTAGGTGTCCGCTCAGTTGCCGCGAACTGGCTAACGGATTTGGTCTGCGGCGCTTCGTCTGATTTGTCCGGGGATTCTTGATGGACTTTCGTCTCGAAAGATTTCCGTTTCACGCTCGCGGGTTCGGACGCCATCTCTAGTCTTTTCATCGTCACCTTTTCGACCGCTTCACGCTCGGAAGCTCCGATGATCGTTGGCCCCTCTTGGATGATAAAAAAACTTTTGGCGTGCGCGCCGCTTTGAATTTCCGAAAACATCTCAGCAGCATCGGCTTTGAAAATGCGCACGCTGGAATCGGTCAAGCCCTCGGGCGCTTCTTGAATAATAATGCCGTGATCTTTTTCGGTAACCGACTTGGTTATCCGCGCCTTCATGCGCTCTTCGTGTTGTCTTTTGCGTAGGTCCTTTTCGAATTGCGCTTTGCGCTTTTTCACGATGGTTTGCACCGCCATCAAAAAGTTTTTTTCGGTGTACGGATGTTGAAGGGTTTGGCTCATTTTGGCGGAAGAGAGCTTGGCGGCCGTTTGCACGCCGGGTTCCTCGGCAAAAACGATGCAAACGTGGCCCGGGGTCTGCTCAATTTTCTTCGCCACATTCACCGCTGGTTCAGACAGCAAATTGAAACTTAAAAAATAGACGCTTCCGGGGCGCGACTGGACTTCATCCAATGCTTGCACAGTCTGGCAGGGGAATCCGTTCTTTTCTAAGAAGGCGGCAAAATCAGCGAAGCGAGTGATGTCGTTGGCGACGATCACGGCGTGTGGTTTAAGATCCAGCTCTTGCTCGGTGTTCATTTGGGATTCGGGTAGACCGACGCTTCTAAGGTTGTGCGCTTCTTAAGCTTGAAGGCGATCGAATAAAGAGCGTCTTCGTCTAAGGCCTTCAGGCCCGGCATCACCGGCGTGGGTCGGGTGATGGTGGTGATCTGAATGGCCTTCGGCTTAATCATGCCCATGATCTCCATCCAGTCATCAAGGGCATCGCCTAGGGAATTGTCGATTTCGCCGGTAAAGAACAGGCTCTGCACGCTGACATCTTTCAGTTTGCGAGCTCCGCTCAAAAATTTGGCCATATTTATCCGGATTAGGGGATCATTCACTTTTTGCAAAAGCCCATCATTGCCGGCGTCCACTTTGATCACGCGCTCGTCCGCCAGGTTCAAGCCGGTGACCACTTTTTTATTGTCCAGATGAGCGCCGTTAGAAAGCACCACGATCGGAGTTCGCGGAAGATGTTCGCCGCGAAGCTCGACGATCAACTTCATTGCCTCGTCGAAATCTGGATACAGCGTGGGCTCACCGTTGCCCGAAAGTACGATGGCTTCCATGGGAACAGATTTGGAAATGTACTGTTTAAACCCGGTTTTAATTTGGTCTAGGTTGGGAAAGGCATAGTCTTTACGAACCTTATTCATCGTCAATACGGTCGGACCTAAACCACAATAGACGCAATTGTAGGAGCAAACTTTCTCGTTCCCAAGAAGATTAATTCCAAGTGTGGTGCCATAGCGTAGCGATTTGACGGGGCCGTAGACTAGATCCATTCGTGTTCCATTATCCGGCTTGCACGCACGCTTTACAATCCGACTAAGGTCGAAAGACTTTGGGCGGGTCCAGGCGCTTGTCTTATTGCGGAGAGCTCGTGCTCAAGGCCTTCAAGCGATCCGCAGCCTTCTTCATCCTTGGATCGATCAGCAAAGCCGATTCCAATTCTTGAATGGCTTGGGGATAGCGCGCGGTCTGTTCATAGAGCAAAGCCATATGATAATGGCCGGTGGGCGAGTGCGGTTGTAGTTCCACTTGCGTGGTGCAGTTCGCGGTGGCTTCTTTGATATTCTTGGTGATTAGGTAGCCTAAGCATAGCTGCGCGTGGATATCGACGGCGTAAGGGGCTTGGCGTTTCACTTCTTCCCAATACTGGATAGCGGTTGGGACATTACCGGCGCCTCCGTACTGAAAGCCTTGGAATATTAAATTGCGGGCCCCTTGCAAGAATAAAATCAATTCGGTGTTCCTATCGTCGACCAACAATCGTTCGTCATAGATGGGTTGGGGTAGCATTCGAACAGACGGGATCTTCGGATCAACGGTGAAGATCCGGTAGGCGATGTTCTGGTAGACCAATCGGAAATGCTTTAAGGATTCAGGGCGGAAGTGAAACTTATAAACCGCGCTGTCCTTCGATGGTTGCATTTGCCCGGCCACATAGCGATCCGAATTGGGCCCATTCATTAGCATATGGCGAGATTCATAGATAAACACTTGGGCGCGGTTTTTCTTAACGTACTGATAAAAAGTATCTTCGTCGGAATACAAGGCCTTCAAGTAAACTTCGACTTTGTCGCGCATTTCTTTGGCGTCGAACATCGAATGAATCACAATAGGGCGACCTGTGTACGCCAAAATCACCGGGCTAAAGCCGATAGATGCCAGGATAGGGTGTTCGGGGTTCACGAAGGACCTGATCCAGTGAAGAACGTCGTTGTGCTCGGCCACGGTGAAGACTTCGGGCAGATCGCCGCCCGGGAAGTAGTGATTGACCGCTTGGCGCACGGGATTGGGTTCGAAGTAAGAGTAGGACTTCCAGCCTTCGAAAAGCAAAACGCCGACCAAGAGGGCCGAAAGACTCCACCGCGACCAGCGCGGCCCAATCTGAAGCAGAGCGCTGATCGCCACACAAAGAAAAATAATTTCGATCGTGATCATTCTTCGGGCGACAATAAAGAAGAAGAGAAAGATAAAGCCGAAGGAAGCCACGAAGAGTTTCTCGCGCGCGGCGGTGCCGAGGGCTCGTTTCTGTTGCCAGGCTTGTTTAAGAATCACGATCAAGCCGGCCAAGCCGAGGGGCAAGAAAGACGAAACTGTATAAAGCAGAAAATTCAAGCCTGGTGAATTGAAATCTTCGATCCAAACGGATCTGGTTTCGTAAGACAATAAAGCGGGATCTTCGGGCTTAATCAAACCGAATTGAAGTTTATCGATGATCAGCCGAAACACATGCGATTGTTCGGCCAGGCCCGATTTAAAATAAATCAAAATCGAAAGAATAAAAACCAAGCTGGTTAAAGCCTGTCGGCGAGTCTGCTCTAAGCCCGTAGTAAAATGAAACGTGATGATCGCATAAAGAATCGCCATCGCAGGTGAACAGACAAACGCGGTCGCGCGCAAAACCGGAAACGCTAAGGACGTGATCGCCAGAATCAGCGTAAAAAGTGCCAGCACCTTGGCCTGCGCTCGGGTGAAAAGGCCGTTCACCATCAAGCTCAATATCAAGCTCGAGCTAAAACACAAAAGCATAAATTGACTGAAGTGCCAGCTCAGCAAAGCCAAAGAAACGAACAAAGCCGCGATCACCGCGCGACGGGACGATTCTGTTTGTAACGACAAAAAGAAAAAAACAAAGCCCAGCATCAGCGAGGGCAGCGCCAGGTCTTCTTTGATGTAGGCGCCGACGGATCTTACAAACGAAGGACCGCTGACGGCGTACAAAAAGGCAGCCAATAAACCCGGAAGATAAGCGTTCAGCGCTACGGCCCCCGTTGGCAAAAACAAGGCATTAACCCATAGAAAAACCGCGACGACCGTCAGGCTCGAATAGAAAATAAAAAGATACGAGATAAAAATATCCAGCGGCATCTGCGGAGAAAGCCATTTATAAAGATTCCCCGCGATCCAAGGCATCGCTGGCGCAATGTCGCGATTGAGTTGAATGCCTTCCGGACTTTGTGCTTTGGTGTCCAGTGACCCTAGCGATTCACCCCTAGCAACTTTGTCTGCCATATAAAAATGCATGGCCGATTCGGTCCAAAAGAAAGTGCGTTGGTCCTTTTCAAAACCAGGTGCCTGCCAAAAGGCATTCAGTTTAATGAAACAGGCT
>JBEIHA010000151.1:0-7548 GCA_040381635.1 Pseudobdellovibrionaceae bacterium | reverse complement strand
GTGCTCGGGCCAGACCTTTGCCGGATATCCTTCCTCCGGAGTATTGGCAGCGCCGCCCTATCCTCTCGTCAATGAACTTGCGCGCGCCACGCTCGATATCTTTAGCGGTAAGGCGGTCGCCACCGCGGAACTTGCCGATCGCTCCGAAGATCTGGTTCCCGGCAACACTTACGTTGCCGCGGGTCGCGTGGGTTTGGTTGTCGGGAATTCGTTAAGTGATTTTTCGGAAGGCGCGCCGGGCGCGGCGGGCTTTTTTGTCTGGGGCACGCCGGCTTCCAGCGGTGCCCTTGCGGGTAAAACTCGCTTCGACATAGTTCTCAACATCAACAGTCAAAACGTGCGCGCCTACCGCGGGCTGCAAGTGCAGATTAAAGCGGAGGGCGGGAGTGTAGCCGCCTGCGGAAGTCCTTCCCCAGCTATCTTTACTGCGTCAAACTTAACCCTTGGCTTGTGGAACGAAGGCGATTTCCGCTGGGAAGTGAAACCCAATTTCATTCTCGCGTCTGACCAAAGCCTGGTCTACACGACGAATTTTACGGGTTTCAACTTTGAAAATGTGCGCACCAGCGTGACCCACGGTGCCGTAACGTTCACGGCGCTATATTTAAGCTTGCGGGTGCAGGATACACCGGGCGGCAGCGGCTGCTCGGCGATCAATGTCACGAGCATGTCCGCCACCCTCTTTCAATGATCACTTAATCCGGCGGATGACATCGAAGCAATCGAAGAACAATCCCCGTTTGGGGTCATAAACCATATAGCGCGGCTGCATGACGGCCGCATTAGCTAATGGACCGTCGATATTGGCAGGATTTCCCGCGGCCGGATCGCTCTGCAAAAGAACCGAGGATTCCCGTGTCACCAGGTCCATTTTTATAATTCGCTCGCCCGTGCTGCGAATATTCGGCCCGTCGCCTAAATCAGCGATGTAGAGATAACGAGAGTCCACGGCTAAACCCATGGGCGCGGAGAACTTAGTTTCCCAAAACTTACCAATCTTACGAGCACCGCTGTCGAATCCGCCGGTCACCGCGGTCATGATTTTGGAAGTCAAATTGACCTTACGTACCATATCTAAGTCGCCGTCAGAGAAATAGAGATCGTCGCCGAACTTAATCAATGAGGCGGGAGCGCCCACCATCACACTCGTCGCAGGACCGTCGAGCGAATGCACCCAAGTGGCGCCAGCATCATTTGTGTATTCAATCTTGTCCACCTTAAAACCATAGGTGCCGTCGTAAAACCAAGTGTCCAGGACCACGGTATCCGTAGGCAATACGGGAGTCCAAAAATCAGTGCGGGTCTCGTCGGTCAAAGTAAGGTAGTTATTGTTATCGGCGTCCTCGATGTTGATTTTGTCGTAAGGCCCGAGCTCCACTTGGGTAAAGTGAAGGCGCATCGCCACGGCTCCCGGCTGGCTGATGGTGAATTCATATTCGTCATAATCCGGCTGCGTGGGATGAGCCGTTTCGACCGGAGTGGCCAGAATCAATTCCTGGTTGAGACTCGTCGCGGCTCTAGTCCACATCGGTTCGATGCCCGCATTGTCTTCTTCGAGGCCGACTTGGCCCGCTACGGTGGTGATACTTAAATCGGTGAGATTTATTTTTCGAATGACGGCAGTGCCATCCGGGGCGCGCTCTCCCATATATAGATCGTTTCCATCCAGGTGCAAGGCTTCCGGGCGGCCTACTTGCGCGATCCCCGCTGCGCCGTCTATGACCGGACACGGATCATAATACCCACGAGCGAGGCCCGCCAAAACCGTGACTTCATTGGTCGCGAGATCCATTTTACGGATCATGCAGTTTTCACGGTCGGCGATATACAAGGTCCGATTCTTGACTGCTAGCCCCGATGGATAATTAAACCGTGCGGCGGGTCCGATGCCGTTCGCAAATCCTCTGTTTCTGGTACTGGCCAATCCTGCGATCGTTTTAGTCTCAAAGGTAGTTAAATCGAGCGTGCGGATAACACCAAGATTGTACTCGGTGAAGTAAAGGGTCTCGCCGTCCGAAACCATTCCCCCGATTTGATTCATACGGGCCAATCGCCCCACGCCATCTAAGGTGCCTTTTAAGCCATTGCGTCCGGCGACCGAATTGACCTTGCTGAATTCAACATAGTTGAGTGGCTCGGGCATCACTGCGCCCGCGACTTCGACTCGCTGACTGCCCGCAGCCATCGCGGGCGCGCGGCACTGGATCTCGTACTGGGAAACCCAATGCGACTCGAGGCAAGTCGCTCCACCGATTTTGACTTCGGTCGAATCCAAAAGATTTTCACCGGTAACCGTGATCATCCCTCCGCCGCTAAATATAGTCGTCGGCTGGAATTCTCTTATCCGCTCGCCTTTGTTGCCTAAACGAAAACCGTCTTTGCTGGTCACGGGCAAGCTGGATTTCATGCCAGAGCAATTCTGGAAGCCAACCGCCATAAAAAACAAGCCGGTGAGAATAGACGTGATCGCACGCAAACGAAGACTTGGGGGGACGAATTTACTTAACATTCATCCATCTTATCGGATCGGGACGACGATTACTAATAGCCGATCTCAAACTGATACGCCCTATTTTGCGATTCGTTTACCCGACATAAATATCAGTTAACTACCCCCTCGCGATGACCGAACAATAGATTATATGAGTGCCGCCGAAAAACTACCGCCCTCCAAACAATCGATTCAAATCGCCGAGGTTGCGAAAACGAGCGCGCGCGAGCTTTGGGAGCGTGCCGCCCGTATTGCCTTACCCATTGGTGCAATTGGCGGATTTTGCGCGGATGTCTTGGCCCCGCTCGGACCGCTTGTCGCCTATTTGGCTTTCGGCACGTCCTTAGTATGCATGCTGTCGGGGGTGATTTGGTATGGCATCAAACGCCGGCAAATCCAGTATGCCTTGGCCGACGGGCATATCGATGCGGAAGAATATGAAAAGATCACGAAAACCAGCACGTGGCCCACCGTTTTCGCCTTCACCCTGGTTTCCTCGGTTGTTCTTATTTTGTTCTTCGGAGCGCAAAGAGTTTTCGCGGGTGATGAGCCCGAGAACGGCGCCGTCGCGAACATCTTCCCATTCGTGCAACAATTCCAGCGGCAAGTGCTAAAACTTCAGCAGAGTGCCGACCGCATCGAGAAGTCCGCGGCGCGAATCGAAGCAGGTCAGGATGAAATCCAGAAAGCCTTGTCTGGCCTAAATGAAAAGCTCGATGACTTGAACAAGCGCCTCGGCTCGCTCGACAAAAATTCGGCAGCAATCGAAAAGCCCGCTTCGCCAGAGGATCATTACTTCAACGCAAGACTCTTCGAACTACGCGGAGAAGCGTTGAAGGCCCGACAGAGCTATGTGGAATATATGAAGGGCCAACTGCCCTATCTAGATCCGCATCTGTCTTTGACCTCCCTAATGAAATTGCAAGACGGTGCGGCCGCCGCACATGAATCTTATTCTCTTTTCGTTAACGGTTCCGATCCATCGGCCCTGGTCGCACGGGCCATGCTCCTTGACCGCGGCCTACGCATGAATGCGTTGGAACGCCTGGCACGCGAGTTTCCGGACTACGCGCCGACGTTCTACTTTCTCTCTCGTGATTACGCCGCCCCCGAAGCCGGACAACAAACTTTGGATAACTTAAAGAACGAGCGCGCGGCCCTCGAAAGTCTTCGCGCACTTAGTGACCGTGGCTTGTTCACCAAATATTTTTTAGACAAGCGCATGGCCGTTGCTTTCGAGAGCGAAGCCAACCAACGTTTGCGGAAGTTTGCCACGATGAGCGACGAATATCTGAATGCCCGGGCTAAGCTCACCGTCCTGCCTACCGAAAAAGGCTTCGAAGCAGTCGTCACCGTGCCCTACGACGCGGCCGAAATCTTCGTGCGTAAACCAGGAGAATCGGGATTTAAGTCTTTGGGCTTCGGCAATACGATGGGCGGCGCGACCGGCAAGCCTGCGCCAAATACTTCGGTTAATCTGTTCGGAGTCGTCCGCGGAATGGTCACAATTAAGTACAAAGACAATCAAGGTAAAGAGTTTGGACCTTTCGAAATCGAATTCGATCCGGCCAAAGAGTTTGTTTCCTTGGCAAAGAAGATGATGCCTTCCAACCCCTCCGAGCTTGCGCCGGTTTCCATGTGGAAAGGGAAACGAAGTGTGACAATGGTTCAGTTACTTATGTTTCGTGCGGCCCTGAAGAAGGCTGAAATCGGACCAACGGCTGCCGAATTCAGGCATGATTTAAAACTTGGCGCCCTGCCGAAACATTTTCAGGTCGAAGAGCTCCCGGGCGATAGTGCGTTAGTTTCGCAGGAAGTTCCTTTGGACTGGAAGAACGTGTTCTTGCGCCTCGAATTTGTCGATGGATCCTTCAGCCAGCCGATACAGATTCTTTAGTATTCACCCGCGCCGGCGCGGGTGGACGTCAAATAAAATCAATGCAATGCTCAATCAAGACTTTCCTCGAGGGGATCGGCCCATATTTAATCCGCAATTCGAATTTAAGTGTCCGAACAACGAAACTCATTTTTCAATTTTACCTTATGAATATTTTTAGTTTACTCGCTAAACATTTTGTTCGTAGAGTGCACATCAATAGAATATAGCTTTGGAGCGATAATTATGAATTTAAATCACATCACAGACAAAAATCTGATTGAAATGGCAGAAAGCAACCGTTCGCTAGAGCGGATTGCAACCACAGAATCACTTCATTATTTGAGGGAAATCGACACTCGCCGACTGTTTTCGACCCTCGGCTATCCCTCTATTTTTGAATTTGCGGTGAAGCATCTCAAACACTCAGAAGATGAAGCCTGTCGACGAATCTCAGCCATGCGATTGCTCCGTGAAATCCCCGAGTTGGAAACAAAAATTAATTCGGGCGAGCTGACGCTGACGAATTTGAATCAAGCCCAAACATTGTTCAGGCGAAAGGCAAAGCAAGATCAAAAGCTCACAAAACAAGAAAAAATCGATTTCATTAGCCAGATTGAAGGCAAATCCAAAAGAGAAACAGAAAAGATCATCTCGGAGGTATCCCCTGAAGTCTATGTTCCGGACCGAGTCCGGACGATTTCACCTTCGCAAATTTTGGTCAGCTTCGCTGCCGATGCAGCACTTATCGATAAGGTCGAGCGATTGAAGGGGCTCCTTGCACATTCCAACCCCGATATAAGCATGGGGGAATTAACCAATTGGCTTTGCGATATCGGAATCGCGGCCCTAGACAAAACTTCACCCGCGCCGGCGCGGGCAAAAGGCTCCGATCAAAAAGTCCGACGTCCGCTTAGCAAGGCTGCCATTCGCAAGGCCGTTTGGTCTCGAGACAACGGAAGTTGTCAAAAATGTAAGTCTAAATATGCTGTTCAGATTGACCACATCAAACCTAGAGCGATGGGGGGCGAAGATTCTCTAGAAAATCTTCGTCTACTTTGTCGCAAATGTAATCAACGAGCGGCCATCGAAGTGTTTGGGAGGAAGAAAATGGGAAAGTATCTTTAAGACCTACAACTCACATATCGAATCTAGTTATTCCTCTTCGTCATTCTCACGAAGCTGAATCAAGACTCGTTCAGCGACAACTCGGTTCATGCCGGGCACTTCGACCATTTGGTCGATGCTTGCGGCTTTTGTTCCCTCAATCGTGCCAAAAGTTTTTAATAGGTTTGTTTTTCGTTTCTCGCCTAAGCCCGTGATGGCATCGAGCACGCTACCCAGTGATTTTTCATCACGAAGCTTACGATGATAGTTGATCGCGAAGCGGTGGGCTTCGTCGCGAATACCCACCAAAATATGATAAGCCTCGACGTTGCTTGGGAATGTGATGGGATTTTGTCGGCCCGGTAAAAAGAAGCGCTCTTGGCTGGCCACCACCTCGGCGTCGTGAAACTCACCCAGAGTGCGCGCTTTGGCCATACCAACAATACTGATATCCGACCGCCCGATTTCTTTCAGCGCTTCAACCGCCATATTCAGCTGCCCCTTTCCGCCATCGACCACGACTAAGTCCGGATCATCCCACTCATCGTGTTTGAAACGCCGACTTAAGACCTCTTTCATCGAGGCAAAGTCGTTGGCGCCTTGGACGGTTTTGATTTTATACCGCTTGTATTCGTCTTTTCGCGGAAGACCATCTTCGAACACCACCTGGCTTGCGACATTGCCGCCGCCTTGAAAATTAGAAATGTCATAGCATTCAATTCTTCGCGGCAAAGTCTTCAGGCCAAATTTCGCTTGAATTTGTTCAAGACCAACGGACTGACGATCGGCTTTGGTGACCGCATCGGTGAAGTGACTTTTTGCGTTGGCTAACGTCATGTCCATCAGCTTTTTGCCATCGCTGCCGGTGGCGACAATGACTTTCGCCTTCTTGTTCTGCCGCTCGACAAAGACCGCTTGCAGCAGTTTGATGATGTCATACCCTAAGTCCACCTGCAGGATAAGTTCGTCGGGAATTATGTTCTCGGAGTAGTACTGGTTTAGGAAAGACGTCAGCCATTCCTTCACCTCTTCTGTTTCCCCATTGCAGTCGAACTTATTTAAGAAATGTGGACGCGACCCGATAACGGTTCCGCCACGTACGTGCATGGTTTCAATCAAGGTCCCACGATAATCCCCGACGAACGCCACGACGTCCTGATCGTAGTCCTTGTGCATACTGACGACAGTTTGGCGCTCCCAAATTCGTTCGATGGCCTGTACCGAATCGCGCAGGCGGGCGGCGAATTCGAAACGTTCTTGATTGGCCGCTTCTTTCATCCGGGCCGTTAGGTCCTTTAATATTTTCGTATTGCGGCCCTTCAAGAAGGCCAATCCTGATTCGACGTCGGCCCGGTAAACTTCCTTGGTCACCATCTTCACACAAGGGGCAGTACACTGCCCGATCTGGTGTGAGATACAAGGCCGCGTCCTTGACTTAAAAAAGCTGTCCGTGCAATCACGAATCTTGAAAGTCTTGTTCAAGAAGCGGATGGTTTCGCGCACCGATAAGCCCGAAGGATAAGGACCAAAATACATCGCGCCATCGGCAGAAACCCGCCGCGCCAGATAGAACCTGGGAAAATCGTGTTCAAGAGAAACGCGGATGTAAGGATAAGCCTTATCGTCCTTCAATCGAATATTGTAGCGCGGACGGTGCTTCTTGATGAGGGAGGCCTCAAGCAAAAAGGCCTCAACCTCGGTTTTCGTCAGGATGTACTGGACATCAATGACATTCATCATCAGGTATTTTGTTTTTAAAGATTGGTCGACTTGCGAACCGAAGTAAGAACGCACGCGGTTGCGTAAAGACTTGGCCTTGCCCACGTACACAATTTTATCTTTGGCGTTCCGCATGAGGTAAACGCCAGGCTCTTGAGGGAAAGCAGCGACTTTCGCCCTAAGCTCGTCTTGAGCTTCTTTCAACTACTCCCCCGATGCGCTCGAACCTGTTTGCGTGGCTTCTAAAACTTCGTCCACTTCCCCATTATGCAGCGTAAGATCCAAAACTTCCAAGCGCTTAACTTCATCTCGGATACGCGCGGCTTCCTCGAAATCGAGGCTGTCCGACGCCTTT
>JBEIHA010000150.1:0-7574 GCA_040381635.1 Pseudobdellovibrionaceae bacterium | reverse complement strand
TTTATCGAAGTCTTGCATCCCCATGCCGTAAATCCAGCGATAGAGCTGCTGGCCACGGAAGCCCGGCTTGCCCAAAGATTTAATGGCCTCGGTCAGCTCCGGCAGTGTGAGGCTGAAAAATTTAGGCTTTTGCGGCTGAGCCGCGATGTCGGGAGAGGCGTAGGCGGTTTCCATGAGACGGCTGGTTTAACACAATTCGGCATAAGAGACTAGAGGGGGACAGCGGGAATTACTCTCGGGTAGAAGGCTTATCTATGTCTATAAAGCTTCTGAGCTGGAATGTGAACGGAATGCGGTCGATCGCTAGGCAAGGGTTCGCCGATTGGTTCACCCAGCAACGGGCCGACGTGGTCCTTTTACAAGAGATCAAGGCCCGGATCACTACACGTTTTGGTCACGCATCGCCAATGCCCGGGACCGCAACGTCAGCTGGCGTATCGATTATTTCTTGGCGGACCAGGATTCTAGCGCGCGGCTGCGTGCTTCCGCCCATCAGCCGCAGATCATGGGTTCGGACCATTGCCCGGTTTCGGTCACTTTGCAGAGCTAGCGCAGCTGATTTCAAACAAATTCGGGTCCGTGCCCAAGCGGAATTCGTACTGCAAAACGCCGGAGTAAAGACCCACGTACGCCCGAGTCATGCGCGTACGACCCAAGGCACGAATGTTTTTTCGCATCTCATTATCCAGTTTGGCCGCATCGACCAGGCTTGAAAATTGATCCCAAGTGGCGTCTTCGACGCTTTCGACGATCATGATTTCAACTTTGCCGGGAACAGATTTTTCTTGAATTTGAATATTGAGGTACTCCAATTCGGGCGCCGAGTGATGAGAATTATTCGGCGCATACCAAAACATCTTCGAAATTTGGTCTTTGTATTTCACGACGCAATTCAGGCTGGGTGCGGTTTGCGCCATCGACAGTTGAGGAATCAAAACGAGAAGAGAAATAGCGAAGTGTTTCATGAGTGCCCCTTTTGTTGTAGAGCCGAGGCTGCCGTCGGGGCGCAGCGTTCGTCCAGCCGAATTGAGAAATTGAAGATATTCCGAATCCATACGTTCGTTATCGAGATCGGCTGTGTAAAGTGTCGGCACTGTCAAGGGCGCTGACTTTCGCGCTACCGCCAGTCCGAGGGCTTGAGCGGTAGTAAACCGTGTGCCGCCCGCGCCTGATCACATCTTTCATGCTTTAAGCCATCTGCGTAAGAGGCCGTGAAGGCCCGGCACGGGGTTGGTCGAAACGTGTAAATGGAGCAGCGAGCGTCTTTGCCGATGCGACCTTTTAAGCCTTCACACTTAGGATGATGCTTTTTGGCCGTCCCCTTCATACAACGATGTTGGGGCGTGAGTTCCTCGAACAAATTTTGCGGGACGGGATTTTCTGAATCCCCAGGATTGGCTTCACGCCAATAGAACTGCACCCGAAAATGAGCACAGCAAGCGCCGCAGGACACGCACGGATTTTTATCCGCGAAAGCACTCATTTGGCGGGCCCTCCGTGGTCCCGAATTTAAGTGTCTCCTGATTTTTGGAATCAGTGCAAGTGACCATCGCCGAAGAATTCGTCATCGCCATTGTCCGGTCCATATTCGACGTCGAATTGTTCGTAGGCCGGACTGCAAAATCCGATTTTGAGCAGTCCGCCTAGGGCGATCAATTCCATCATATGAACGCTGCCGACTTCGAGCGACGGTTCGTTCAAATGGCCCGCGTAGACATTATCGATCTCTTTATCGTTTTCATCCCACCACATCAGCTTCACTAAGGGGCCGCGCACTTCAAGCACAGTAAACATACCCATCTCGCCTTGGGTTTCGGGGAATTGGTTGGACATAAGTACCTCCGCAAGAGATGGGCTGTTGCAAAGGAGGAGCTTGGCCGGGGAACAGCTGATGGGCTGGACACGGGACTCTTCGGGCGATCGGCGGACAATCCGCTTGACGCACTGATCCCTGTCTAGACAGGGAAAGCTGCGTCAAAGATCTGGGCGGATGAGTGACCACACAATAATGAAATTTGTTTATCAGACCTAATTTTCGGTTAGCACCTGAATGTAATCCAGCATCTCGGCGCGCGTGCACGGTACGCAACCCACCTTGCCCACCACCACTCCAGCCGCAACATTCCCGAAGACGCAGGCCTCGGGCAAAGTGAAACCACCTAAGTACGCAATGGCCAAAGCCGCAATCACCGTGTCGCCCGCGCCGGTCACATCGAAAACCTGGCGCGCCAGTGTGGTCATGTGAACGGTCTCGCCGTCCAAAAACAAACTCATGCCGTCTTTTCCGCGCGTGATGATCGGGTGAACGACGTTCGTGCGTTCACGTAAGGCTTGGCCAAGCTCCAAGATAAAGTCTTTCGAGGCACGGATTTCATCGTAATCGACACCGCTTAGGGCTATGGCCTCTTCGCGGTTTGGGGTGATCACATCCGCTCCACTGTAATACTTGGCCGGAGTCGAGCGGTGCGGATCGACAAATACTTTTTTCTTCTCCGCGTGAGCCGCCTTGATGATCGTTTGCAAAGAGGATTCGCTAAAAACGCCCTTAGCGTAGTCTTCGATCACGACTCCGTCGGCGCGCCCGAGCAACGCGATCACTTTCGCTACCAACTGATTTTCGACGGCAGCAGATAGGTACTGCTTATGCTCGTAGTCGACACGCACAATATGATGGGGGCCTGACATCACCCGCAGCTTTCGGGTTGTGGGCCGGGAGGCGTCGACGATCAAATGTTCGGGGCTGACCTCACTTTGCTTAAGCTTGGCGCGGAGCATATCGGCGGCGGCATCGGCGCCGACGACCGCGACCAGCAAAGCTTCGCCGCCAAGGGAGGCCACGTTCTGCGCCACGTTAGCGGCCAATCCCAGGCGGGAATCCTGCGACTGAACTTCCAGCACCGGAACCGGAGCTTCAGGACTGATGCGGCGGACATCGCCTAAGACGTATTCGTCCAGACCAATATCCCCGACCACGACCAAGCGAACTTTGGGCAGCGATTCCATGCGACGCGGAAAGGATTGGAGAAGCGCTTTCAAGCGTTCGCCTTCAATTCGTGACTCTTTCATCATGAATCAGGTCTAACATAGGGTCCAAGTTACGTCACGCGTCGATGGTAGCCGAACCCCGCTCGCTTGATTAGATTGAAAATCTCAGTTTTTACTTAAGCTTAGGAGTATCCCCATGGAAGCGATAACGAGTGGTGCTTTGTATCAGAACACGATGAAAATCGTCGAAGATGCGGGCAAACTGGTTTCGTTAAGCCCGAATGTGATCGAGCGCTTACGCTATCCCCGCCGCGCTTTAATCGTCGCCGTGCCAGTGAAAATGGATGACGGACGAGTCAAAGTTTTTCCCGGCTACCGAGTTCAGCACAATCAAACCCTGGGCCCATTCAAGGGCGGGATACGCTACCACCACCAAGTCGACTTGTCCGAAGTGGCGGCCCTGGCCAGCTTGATGACGTTTAAGAATTCGCTGATGGGTTTGCCCCTGGGCGGAGCCAAAGGCGGGGTGCAAGTCGATCCGAATAAATTGTCGAAAGCCGAAATTGAAAACCTCACGCGTCGTTTCACTTCCGAAATTTCTCCTTTCATCGGACCGGACAAGGATATTCCCGCACCCGATGTCGGAACCGATTCGCAAACCATGGCTTGGATGCTGGACACCTTTTCGCTCGAAAGCGGCTTTTCGCAGACGGGCGTCGTGACCGGTAAGCCCGTTGAAATCGGCGGATCGTTGGGTCGCGAAGCGGCGACCGGACTCGGCGTCATTTACGCTACGGAAAAGGCCTTAGAAAAATTGAATCGCCGCATTTCCGAATCCACGCTGGCCATTCAAGGCTTCGGTAAGGTGGGTATGTTCGCCGCCATCGAAGGTTACGCTAAGGGCGCCCGTGTTCTCGCGGTCAGCGATGTCAGCGGTGCTCTTTACAACGAGCGCGGCATTAATATCGCCGAACTGGTTCGCTTTGTTAAAGAAAAGAAAGTGGTCAAGGACTTCCCGGATGCTCAACATATTTCGAACGAAGATTTGCTCACGCTGCCGGTCGACGTGCTCGCTCCTTGCGCGCTGGAAGGTGTGATTCACCAGGGCAATGCGAAGCAAGTGAAGGCCAAGATTATCGTCGAAGGTGCGAACGGTCCCACGACCCGCGAAGCCGACGAAATCTTGCATGCGGCCCAAGTCATGGTCGTGCCTGACATCTTGGCTAACGGCGGCGGTGTGGTCGTCAGCTACTTCGAATGGGTTCAGGATATTTCTTGGTTGTTCTGGAACGAAGATGAAGTGCGCAATCGCTTACGCGAAATTATCTACAAGGCCTTCGACAAGTGCTGGACGTTCTCGCAACAAGAAAAAGTGAACATGCGCACGGCAGCGATGGGAACATCGCTGCTACGCTTAGAGCGGGCGATGAAACTTCGCGGCCAGGCGTGGTAGCAGAATGATGGGCTTGAAGCCGTGGTTATGGCTCTCGCCCTCGCTTGCTCATAAAGTTAGTCCGGTCGCCGTCAATTCTCTTACCTTACTTTCGCGCGCAAGGCCCCCTCAGTGGCGGGCTTTTCAATGGCGCGGTTTAAATTTTCCAAACCGGTTGGGCCTGGCGGGTGGCGTCGACAAAGACGCCCAGAACGTCGAGGCCTGGTGGACTCTCGGTGCGGGCTTTTTGGAAGTCGGTACGATCACGCCGAAACCTCAGCCCGGCAATCCCCCGCCCGTCGTCGACCGGGACGTCGCCAAGGAAGCTTTATGGAACAAACTGGGCTTCCCGTCTCAAGGTGTAACAAAAGTGAAGGCTCGGTTAGCGAAACTGCCGAAACCTTTCGCCGCACCCGTGTTTGCGAACATCGGAAAAAATGCGGCCACGCCGCTCGAAGACGCGCATCATGACTACATTGAATTGCTGCAAGAACTTGAGGACGTCGTCGACGGTTTCGTCATCAATATCTCAAGCCCCAACACCAAGGGCTTGCGCGAACTGCTTAAGCCCGAACGGCTAAAAGGTTTTTTACAACCGATCTTGGCCGCCCGACCACGCAGTGGTGCACCGGTTTTATTGAAGCTCAGTCCGGATCTGGAAGATCATGAATTGGCAGCGGTGCTTGATATTTCATTCGAACTGAATATCGACGGCTGGGTGCTCACCAACACTTCGCAAGGCCTACGCGAGGGTTTAAAATTTCCCGTCGAGGGCGGAGTGTCCGGACGACCACTCAATGAGCGCTCTTTAGAATTGCTGAAGCGTACCATCTCGCTTTTGGGCGGGCGCCGCGAAGGGCGCTTGGTGATTTCGGTGGGCGGCGTGATGAGCGCCAAAGACGTCGAAGAGCGGCTGGTCGCCGGCGCAGATTTGGTTCAGGTGTATTCGGCTTTGATCTTTGAAGGTCCTTATTTCTTCCGCAAAGTGGCAAGACAGGTGGCGAAGTGGCAGCGAACAAACCGGCAGTAAAAGAATCCGCCAGCAAAAAGCGGAATCACTGGATTCCGGTGGTCGCCGGACTTTTGCGCCGACAAGGTAAAGTCCTAGTCGGTCAGCGTCCCGAAGGCGCTTCGCTGGCCGGAACCTGGGAATTTCCTGGTGGGAAAATTGAATTGGGAGAAAGCCCAGAGGGGGCCCTCGCCCGCGAGTTAAAAGAAGAGCTCGGCGTCGACGCCGAGATCGGGCCGCTGAAATTCGTGGCCACCCACACCTACGGCAAAACCGGAATTCTTTTTATGTTTTATGACGTCAAATTTTGGAAGGGAGCGATCAAAACCCAGCAGCATCTGGATCTGCGCTGGGTCACTCCGAAAGAGCTTGAAAAACTCGAGCTGCCCGAAGCGAATAGCAAATTTTTAAAACAGATCCTCGAAGTCTTGTGAATAGGAGGCCTCGATGGCGCGCGTACTGGTGCTGACCGACCGCCACCCGCTCGATACGGATTGGAAGGGCGCGGTCGCCTGGAATTTGATTCTCTCTTTAAGTGAAAGCCAGCACCAGGTTTTGGTTTTGACTACGCAAGATCCTGAAACGATCCATATCACTCACCCGCGCCTGACCATCGCACGTCCCGCGAAAACCTGGGATGCCCGTCAACTTCCGAAATTCCTTAAGGGTATTTTGCTTTTCCGGCCCGAAATCATTCATACCTTCGCGCTGAAGCCTTCGCGTCTATGGAAAGGCCTGACCATTTGGCCCTATCTTCACCCGGCCTGCCGAGTGCTTCCCGGCCTGCGTCGCTTTTCGACGTTGTTCGAAATCGCCGATTTGCCGGAAGGCGATCCCTCCTGGGCTTGGCATATAGGTTCGCATCGCACGGTGGTATTCTCCGATGAGCAAAAACTTGAACTTGAAGCACACATGAATCGCGCCGCCGAGGTCAGCCCGCTCGAAATCGAACCACTGCAGGAAAGCGAAGATGAAGATCTAAACCATTCGTATATTTTGATTCCGGCGCCGGTGGGCGAATGGAAGAATCCTCAGAGAGATCTGTTGATGTTGGCCAAACACTTGATTGAGCATCCCGATCTTCATGCGCATGTTTCCGGCGGCTGGGGCGATTGGCCGGCCAGCTCCCGCCGCATGGCTTGGTCGAAAATGATGCCGATCGCGAGTCGTCTGCACATGCTGGAAGCGCATTCTATGCCTGAACTTATGCGTGAAGTGCGACGAGCGAAATCGCTTTGGTGCGAACCCTTGGTCAAGGATTCTTGGCGCAGCCTGCTGGCGGCGCAAGTGGCGGCCGCTTTAAACGTTCCCGCGGAAGGTGGCCGTCCAGCTTTAACCCATGGTTCAACTGCGAATTTTCTTTCGCGGCTATTCGCTGGTAGCGTGGACTCATGGAGATAAAAGATAACGGTTCGGGGAAATCTCTGAACATCTGCTTAGTTACGAAACGTTTTCCCTTGGTGGGTGGCGCCGGCGATTTCGGATTTCTATGGCCGATCGCGCGCGGTCTTGTGCGCCATGGCCACAATGTCAGCGTGATCAGCTGGCGATCGCGCGCGCGCATGGAGTTCATTGAGCGCGACGGGGTTAGGGCCTACTACCTCGGAGAAAACACGACGGCCTCGGCCGAATTGTTTGCCGATATGGCCTTGCGCAAATTTCAAACCTTGCATCGACAGCGGCCTTTTCACCTGGTTCATTCGCTAGACAATTCGGGGATCGAGATCGGCAATCGCCGCAAAGAATTGGGCGTGGCCGTCGTCTACGATGTCGACGCGACTCACGTATCTGGAATTTATTCGATCGTAGGAATGGCGCAAGAAACTTTGGGCAGCGTTTTACGGACCAGTCTTTCGGTCGCCTACAATTTCTTGCGCACCTATTATAAATTTGACCGGAAACTTTTAAAAACCGCAGACGCGGTCTTCGTGCACTCGCCCCAGCAGCGCGTGATGCTTGAGCGCTATTACATGTACCCCGATCGTCGCATATTTATGGTGCCCTTCGGAATCGAAGTAGAAGATCTGTCGCCGAGGGAAAAATCCCAAGAGCTGATGAAGAAGCTTGGACTTCCATTGAACGCCCAAGTGGTGGTGACCGATACGGACATGACCGAATTCGGCGAAATGCGAAATCTACTTCATGCCT
>JBEIHA010000149.1:0-7606 GCA_040381635.1 Pseudobdellovibrionaceae bacterium | reverse complement strand
GCTAACAGATCTGAAAGAAGGTTTTATGAAACGCAATTATGACTTTTCTAAGGCAGCTATCATAAAGGGACGAATTAAGTCTAAGTCGACAGTGGACTCCGTTCTTCGCGAACAAAAGACTCTGACCTCTATTCGGCTTGATAAAGACATCATTGAGATTGCAAAGCACAAGGCCCAGGAAGAGGGGGTGGGCTATCTAACCTGGCTTAACAAAAAGTTGAGAAGCGTGATTCTTGGAGAAGTCGGATTGGAAGATCGAGTTCAAAAACTCGAAAAAGCGGTATTCAAGAAAAAGGCACTCTAGGTTTGATGGCATTGGCAAGAAAAGTGACGGTTTACATTGAACCTCAACTTCATAAGGCGGTGCGCGTGAAGGCGGAAGCTGAGGACCGGTCAGTATCGGATCTTGTTAACGAAGCTCTGCGATATTTTTTGCTCGAAGGCGAAGAAGATCTTTCTGATGTGAAGAAAAGAAAAAATGGTCCTTTCGTTAGCTACGATCAATTGATTGAGAGCCTCAAAAAAGATGGCCTCGCTTAAGATAGATGCCAATCAAACAGTTTCTCAAAGCCCAAACGCTTTAACGTAAACCGAAAACATTCCCCAGCCAGGGCGTAAGCTCGAGCTCCTGAATTTTGGGATGCACCGTAAAGTCATTCGGCTTACTTAAAAAATGGGGATCGATGTCCGGATTATGACGATCGATCAGCAAGATCTGTTCTGAATTGTAGAAAGCGTAGTCACGGATGCTGGGGTCCGTGGTCACAACTTTAAAGCCTAGCGCCAGACTTTCTAAGGTGCGAATGGTTAAGCCGCCTTGATCCGGATGCTGCACATCCAAAATCGCGCCCGACCGGCTAACGATGTCGTCCCAATCTTTACCAAACTTTGGCCTGAGTGAAAGTTCCTCTTTTTTAAAGAACGAAAAGGCGGGATCAAAAAACTTACGGAAGTAATACATAATCGGGCTTTGGAAATAGAAGAATCTATAGAAGCGAACGCCCGCGGGGAGCTTCGCTGTAAGCGTTGAAATGACCTTCAAGCGGTCCGCATGCACGGTACCGAAAAAAGCCAAATCCCAAGCAAAGTCTTTAAGTGGAGCTCGCTTAAGAGTTCGCGTTTCGGGCAAGGTGTAAAAGTTCGGCGTGAATTTTAAGGAAGGATAGGTCTTGGCGTCGCGAAGATCATAGGTCCAGGTCCGATCGACCAAGGCCATCAGATCTTCGCATCCGGGACTTCGCTTGACGCTATCCCAAAGGTACAATTGAAATCGCGCTTTTGAAAACCGAGCTTTCAATTTCAGTAGGGCCTTAGCGGTCAATCCTTCACCACGGATGATAAAGACTTCGTCGATCACGTCGGCCGGGATTTCCGCGCAACGTTTTTCAAAAAAGGTATTGAGGTAGGGAACCAAAATGAACCGAAACTTTCGGATCATAATTTTAACAATGGCTTTTTGCGAAGGGCGGTCAGGGATAAAGTAAACTTTGTTGCCCAATTCTTCCAATCGGCTCTGAATTTGTTTATGGAAAGTGAAGAATTCGGGCGCAATAAAGACAATGTTCTTGCCGGTCATGCCAGCTCTGCGCGCGCATAGAGAGCAACGTTTAAAGCCACGTAAGTTAGAAATTGATATTGCACTTCGGCATCACCAAAATTGTACTCCGTTAGGCCACCCACGTGCAGAACAATCTGTGCTCCCAGGCTAGCCACGATCACGTAATACATATCGGTATCGCGATACCGGCCGACGTTCTTCCAAGTCAAAAACAAAGCGCCGCCGATAAAGCATAAGTAGAAAACAAGGCCGGGCAGGCCGGTGCCGCTTAAGAAGTTCAAATAATTGTTGTGTGCATGGCTTCTGAGGCTGGTGATGCCAAGTTCACGGTAATAAGTGTCCACGATCGGTGGACCGTTTTGTTCAAAGCCCACGCCCACGATCGGATGGGTCTTAAACATCAGCCAGTTCGCGCGCCACAGATTCATGCGCTCGGAATTGCTTTGATGTTTCGAATCTGCGATGCTGAAAACCCTTCCGCGCAAGACGGGTGAAAGGGCTAGTGACAACGCCATCACGGCGACCGCCACGAACGGCAGCACCAGAAGCGATTTTCGCCATAAATGCCAAAGCAAAAACACCAGCGCCACGCTGGAAGAAATCCAAACCCCGCGCGAAAAAGTCATAAAGACACTTAAGAAAATCACCACCGCACAGGCTTGAAGAATCCAAAACTTCACGGTCCCTCGGTACTTAAAGGCGAGGCAAAAGGGCAAAAGCCCGAACATAGCGAACGAGCACGCGTAGGTCAGGGTCATCCTAAATAATCCGTAGGGCCGGTAGCGCAATTCTTCGGTCCCGCGGCTTTCTTCAATCAGTAAGAGCGGCGAGCGTGCCCCGCGTAGCCAATCGGCCCCGGTCCAGTACTGTGAAATACTGTAGAGAGAAATCAGAACGGCAACGGCGATTAAGGGCCATAAAAATTTTTCGAATTTTTGGTCTCGAGCCGCAAGGGACTCGGTGACCATAAAAAAGGCCGCGACCAGACCGATCAAACTGAAAACCCATCGCATTTCAGCAAACGCGGTCCAAGGCTTAGCTAGCCCGGCGGAATTCCACCAAAGTCCAAAGCCCACCCACACGACCAATGCGTAGGCGGCCAACAACACCGGTTGAAGCAAAAGTTCTGGGGCGCGCCGTACCCTAGCAAAAGTCACCAAGGCTAGCGCGAACAAAGACCAGCCGAAAATTTCCATCCCGGCCATCGAAGTGATCAGACTCAAAGCGAACAGCGCAAGTAAAAATCCCTGAACTTTTCGTAAATCCATTAAGCCTTTTGTTCTAGTTGATGAAGATACCAATCCACGGTCTTAGTGATCCCGGTTTGAAAAGTTTCTGAAGCCTTCCAGCCTAGCTGCGTTTCGATTTTCGTAGCGTCAATCGCGTAGCGCAGATCGTGACCAGGGCGGTCTTGCACGAACGAGATGAATTGTCGGTACGAGCCCGACGGCAGCGGGCGCTTTTTATCCAAAAGATCGCAGATCACTTCGACGATTTTGATATTCTGCCATTCATTGCGCCCACCGATATTGTAGGTCTCGCCGGACTTTCCTGTTTGGAAAGCCAGGTCGATGCCTTTGCAGTGATCCAGCACGTAAAGCCAATCGCGAACATTCAAACCCTTGCCGTAAACGGGAATGGGCTCTTTTGAAAGAGCTTTTCGCAAGATGGTAGGAATCAGTTTTTCTTTATGTTGTTTGGGGCCATAATTGTTCGAACAATTGGTCGTCACCACGTTCATCCCATAAGTGTGGTTATACGAACGCACAATTAAATCCGAGCTGGCCTTCGATGCACTGTACGGAGAATTCGGGGCATAAGGCGTTTCCTCGGTGAAAAGACCCGTTTGACCCAAAGTTCCGTAAACTTCGTCTGTCGAGATATGTAGAAAGCGCGCGTCGTGAAAACCGCTGCGAACCGCAAAAGGTTTTTCCATCCACGACTGTCGGGCAGCATCCAACAGATTGAACGTACCAACCACGTTGGTCTGAATAAACGCACCCGGTCCCGAAATCGAATTGTCCACATGCGATTCGGCGGCGAAATGAATCACGCCCTGAATGCTGTTTTCTTTAAACAAGCGGTCCACAGTGGCGCGATCACAAATATCGCCCTTAACAAATTGGTAGTTGGGGTGGCCCTCGACCTCACGCAAGTTTTCTAGGTTCCCGGCGTAGGTCAATTTGTCTAAATTGATCAGGCGCACATTCGGGTGTGCGTCCAAAAAGTACGGGACGAAGTTCGAGCCAATAAAACCAGCCCCGCCCGTAACCAGAATATTTTTTAAGTCATTTCTTTCAGGCATTTTTCAAGACTTTCCATCCAGTGGGGGATTTTTATCCCCAAAGACCCTTTGATTTTCGTTTTGCTCAATAACGACATCCGTGGCCGACGTGCCGGTGTCGGGTAGTCGTCACTGGCGATCGGCAGCAGCGGGAAATCTAATTTATTAAAGTATTTCACGGCAAAGGCCACATCATACCAAGAAGCTACGCCTTCGTTGGTGTAATGGAAAATTCCTTCTAAGTCTCTTGCGGTCAGAAGCACTTTAGCTAAATCCGCCGCCCAAGTGGGCGACCCCACTTGGTCATTCACCACGTTCATGCCTTTTTTTTCAGCGGCGACTCGTAACACGGTCTTCACAAAATTTTTGCCAAATGAAGAATACACCCACGACGTGCGCACGATCAAAGCCTGGGGACAGGCCTCGGTTACGGCCTTTTCGCCTTCGGCCTTAGACTCCCCGTAGACGTTTAAGGGATCTGTGTCCTGAAATTCTTCGTAAGGCGCAGCCGACTGGCCATTGAAGACGTAATCGGTGGACACATGGATCAATTTGAATTTCATAAGACTCGCCAGTTCAGCCAAACGCTGGGGGGCTGCGCAATTCACTTGAAAAGCGAGCTCTCTTTCGGATTCGGCCTTGTCGACGGCGGTGTAGGCGGCGGCATTGATCAAAAGCGTGGGTTTCATTTCGCGGACCGCGGATGTCAGGCCGTCTAGGTCGGTAAAATCCACTTCAGCGACATCGGCAAAGATAGCCCCCTCTGGCAAAATCCGCCGCAACTCCGACCCCAACTGTCCCGAGGCCCCGAACACCACCGTCATGAGGGTTTCAACAATCCCATAAGGTATTCGCCGTACTGATTTTTCTTCAGAGGCGCCGCTAGTCTTTCGAGCTGACCGGCGGTGATGTAGCCGCGGCGAAAGGCGATCTCTTCTAAGCAAGCCACTTTTAGTCCCTGTCGATTTTCAACGATCGAAATAAAATTCGAGGCTTCCAGCAGACTTTCGTGCGTTCCGGTGTCTAGCCAAGCGAAGCCACGACCCATCACTTCAAGGCGCAGGTCTCCGCGTTCAAGATAAGCTTTGTTCACGTCGGTGATTTCATATTCACCGCGCAAGGATGGTTTTAAAGCCTTCGCGATTTCCACCACGTCGTTGTCGTAGAAATACAGTCCGGTGACGGCGTAGTTCGATTTGGGATGCTTTGGTTTTTCCTCAAGAGATAAGACCTTACCCGACTTGTCGACCTCGGCTACCCCGTAGCGTTCAGGGTCTTTGACGTTGTACCCAAAAACGTAGGCGCCTTTTTCAAGCTTCGCGCACTTTTCCAAAGTCTGAACAAGCCCGTGTCCGTAAAAAATATTGTCGCCCAAGACTAAGCAACAGGTGTCGGCAGCGATGAATTTTTCGCCGATGACGAAGGCCTGGGCCAATCCAGTGGGCACTTCTTGTTTTTCATAAGTCAGAGAAATTCCGAATTGCGAGCCATCGCCCAATAAGGACATAAACAAAGGCTGATCGTGCGGGGTGGTGATAATCAAAATTTCGCGGATCCCGGCCAACATCAGCGTCGATAACGGATAGTAGATCATCGGCTTATCGTAGATGGGCAAAAGCTGTTTGGAGATGGAAGTGGTCGCCGGGAAAAGCCTAGTCCCTGAACCACCGGCCAATATTATGCCTTTCATGCGACTTCTTTGTATTGAGTGGGCGGGGGAGGGGTCAATGACCTTCTCGAAATGCCGTCATTAATGCTTCGCATTGCCTTGTCTAAATGCCCTTAAGGCCTAGGTATTTAGCGTCTTTGTCCGAGAGCAAGACCTTGTCTTTGGGCAAACGCCAATCGATCCCCAATTCCGGGTCGGCAAAGTGCAGCCCGCCCTCGGCTTCAGGGGCGTAAAAGTTGTCGCATTTGTAAGAGAAAATGGCCGTCGGACTTAAGACCGCAAAGCCATGCGCGAAACCACGAGGAATCATCAGCATCTTCTTGTTTTCATCGTTCAAGACCACCGAAAAATGTTTTCCGTAAGTTTTCGATCCAGGGCGCAAATCCACTGCCACGTCCAAAACTTCACCCTGAACCGCGCGCACCAGCTTGGCCTGCGCCGCTTCACCTTTTTGGAAGTGCAGACCGCGCAAGGTGCCGTAGGTGGACTGCGATTCATTGTCCTGCACGAAGCGATAATTCAGGCCTAAATCGGCAAACGTTCATTCATTGAACAGTTCGATAAAATACCCGCGTGGATCGCGAAAAACTTTAGGTTCTAAAACGAAGAGATTCTCGATGCCGGTGGGGATAACTTTCATACGCTATGGTTAAGTTCAGTTTTTGCCCCGGTCAACCGGCGGTTAACGCCTCGCAACGTTATCCGTCGTTCTCTCTCTCCCTGAAGTTTGCTAGAAGCAAGTTTCCCCCAAGCCGGAGATTCAGTGACCGAACTCGCCCAATTTTTTAGCCTTCATCGCAAATTCCTTCTCTACAATTTGCTGATGCGAAATTTGAAGGTTCGGTATCGCAAGTCGATCTTCGGCTTTCTTTGGACGCAGATCGTACCGCTGACCATGACCCTGGTTTATTATTTCGTTTTTCAATACATCGCCAAGCTGGGGGACGATAAATTTGCGCTTTTTTTGCTGACGGGCGTGATCCCCTGGACATTTTTTTCGACGGCGCTGGCGACCGGTACGGATTCGCTGGTCAACAACTTTGGAATTTTGAGTAAGGTTCCTATTTCGTCGACCGCCTTCCCTTTCGCCGATACGTGCTCGGCGTTTATCAATCTGCTCTTGTCCTTGCCGGTGCTTATCGGAACGGCTGTATTTTTTGGGGTTTATCCCACCTTAAGTTGGTTCATCGCACCCGTACTCTTGGTCTTTCTGTTCTTGCAGGCTTATTCGATGGCGTTTATCGCGGCCGTAGCCAACGTTTACTTTCGTGATGTGCGCCATTTGGTGGGGATTGCGATCCAAATTTGGATGTACTTAACGCCCATCCTTTACGCGACAGAACGCATCCCCGTTGAATATCGCGCTTACTGTATGATTAATCCCTTGTTTTATCTCTTCGATTCTCTTCACAAAACCTTTATGGACGGTCAGCTTCCCGCGAGCCTTGCGTGGATACACATCACGGCTTGGACGACGGTTTTGCTTCTGGCGGCCTTTTTTCTCAACAAGCGTATACGCTACAAGATTGTGGAGAAAATCTGATGAGCACGGTCATCGAGTTCGACAAAGTCGGCAAGCATTTTACCGTCAGCCGTGGGGGCGCGCGGGAAATCAAACATCATTTGATCCGTATGTTTCGCCGTGGCTTGTTTCAAGAGCACAGCGAGACCCGTACGGTTTTGAAGGACGTTAGCTTCAAAGTTCAGGCTGGCGAATTCGTTGGAATCATGGGCCGCAATGGGGTCGGTAAAAGCACCCTTCTCAAGATGATCTCGGGCATTTACCTCCCCAGCGAGGGCCGAATCCTTGTCGAGGGCAAGCTGGCCCCGGTTTTGGAGTTGGGCGCTGGCTTCGCCGATGAGCTCAGTGGTTTTGAAAACATCGCGCTCAATGCCTCTATTTTAGGTTATTCGCGAAACCAAGTTCAGGAGCGCACTCAGGCCATCGTTGAATTTTCAGAATTGGGTGAACAAATCCACGATCCCGTCCGCAATTATTCCTCGGGTATGATGGTCCGACTGGCGTTTTCGATCGCCTGCCACCTGGATGCCGAACTCTTGCTTTTCGACGAGGTCCTGGCCGTAGGCGACATCG
>JBEIHA010000148.1:0-7638 GCA_040381635.1 Pseudobdellovibrionaceae bacterium | reverse complement strand
TCTCCTGATGGCAGACATGGCTGCGCATATTGCGAGCCAGAAAAGTGAGATCGAGCGTCTTCAAGCTGAACAAGCAAAAAAAGATCAGCAAAGCTTTAACATCGAAGAAAAGCTGAAGCTGATCCGTCGTTCAATCTTTGGGCGGAGCAGTGAAAAACGACTTGATGCAAGTGATCGCCCGCGCACTCGAAGTCAGTCTGAGAATTTAATCTTCAGCCAGGCGATGTTCCCGACCAGCGAAGTTCGAGACGATCAAGGTGAAACAATCAAGACTCGCTGGGCGAATTTGGAATCGCAAGAGATCGAAGTGCCGATCCTTGAATCTGAGCTTGAAGAAGAGGGGCGACTTCGTGGTATAGAAAAGCACAGTTTAGAAAAATGGTCTGACGTGTGGGAAGAAATCCCCAATGCTTTTGAAACTGTCACGAAGATCGAAATTATTGAACGACGCTACATCAAGAAAATATTTAAAAAGAAAAAGTACAAACTGAAAGATCCATTCACGATTCAGGTCGACGATAAGGATGTGATCCTAACTGCCCGTGTGCCAGGTCTTTTGCCGGGCATGAACTACACGACGGACTTCGTGGCTTCAGTAGTGGCCGATAAATACGTGAGTCACATGCCTTTGGAAAGACAAGTTCGTCAAATGGAATCGCTCGGGCTCAAAGATATTAAGAACTCAACTCTTTCTCGTCTTTGCGCGGTCGCAGCAAGCGCGCTCGAACCGATACAAGAGGCGATTTTATCGGAGCTTTTAGAAAGCGATACGGCACTTCACATTGATGAGACGCCGTGGGGCATTCAAAACAAGAGTGAGCGCGATGGTTTTATGTGGGTTATCTCGAACCGCTGTGGGAGTTACTATTTTTTTAAACCAACTCGATCGGCAAAAATATTAACAGAAAAGTTAAAAGGCTATCGGGGGCCGGCGGTAACCGATGGCCTCGAAACGTACAATGGAGTTTTAGGCGAGGCTAAGATCCCGCATGCCTACTGCTGGGCCCACGCGAGGCGTGAGTTCTTCAAAATCGAAAACCATGATCCAACGGTGACGCCGATTTTGGATCTGATCGATGAATTATTTAAGATCGAGCGGCGAGCGAAGGACTTTGGGGAGCTCAAGCTACTTCGCGAAACTGAAAGCACTCGGGTGATCTGTGAGATGAAACAACTTCTTTTGGACGAGTACCCAAAATCAAGGGATGGTTCACAAAAAAGAAAAGCCATTTTGTATGTTAGCAAACGTTGGCCTGGCTTCGAGTTATTTTTGACCGATACTCGAATCCCGCTATCAAATAATGAGGCCGAGCGAACGATCCGTCATGCGGTAATGGGCAGAAAAAACTATTACGGATCGGGTTCGCACACGGGAGCAGAAACGGCCGCGACACTGTTCACGATTATTGAGTCGTGCAAGAAAAACGATCTCGACCCAAGGACGTATCTTTTAAGAGTTCTCAACTGGCTCTCTGAAAGCGATGAAATCGAGACCCCATTGCAACACGCTCGACGGATCCGTCAATACCGTTGATTACGCAGGGGTTACTGAAGGGCAAATAGGGCATTCGTATTTTCTCATGCCCTAGAAAAGAAGCAAACTTCTGGCCACGCTTCCCGCAGGGAAACGGGCCAGTTCTTTACGCCACCGTATCGATTGAACGGGGTATGGGTGGGCAGGGTGATCGGATGACGGTCGAGCTCACGATTGACGATCATCAAAACAGCCCGAAGAAAACGGAATTGATTTTAAAAGCCGACCTTATTTCAAACTAGGTTCATAATTCTGTGGCGGGATTCCGCGTGGAAGCAGGTCATGCTCACATTTTTTATCAAAGTCGACGGGAGGCCCGAGCGGGGCTCCCTCCAGCGATTTGACCAGTGACTGGCCACCGCGAACGTAGTCAATGATCGAGCCATCGGGTCCGCGCACCATTTCCGCGTAATGAAATCCTTCGAGCCGCATATTCAACGGCTCGAATCCATCCGTGATTTGATTTTGCGCTTCGAATTGCGCCGATGCACGATAGCCTTGAATCATCACGCCCGCCACCGCGGCCAATCCGAAACTCACAAGAACTTCGGGAGCGACGATCGACACATCCGCCATGCGGCTAAATGCCGCTAACCCGGTCGCGGCCAAGCACTGGGAAATTCCGAGATTGCGGCCGGCCTCCACTATAAAATCCTTGAGATTATGCTTCGACCATTCAGAAGAACTATAACGAAGCAAATGGCCGGAAGTGTCGATCGCGAGCAGAATTCCCGGGGCTAGATAAAAAATATCGCGGATCTTTCTTTCGCCGCTAAGGACAAAAGCCACCGTACGGTCTTCCAGCTGGATCACATTCAATACGCGTCCAAATTGGTCGATTCCTAAAAAGGCCTTCTCGCTGACTTCGATCCATGGATTTAGTGTCGCGACACCACCCCGCCATAGCCCAATGGAATGAAATCTCGAAACCAGCTCGACTTGACGGAATGTGAATGGACCATGAATGACCTTCGCGAAACCGCACGCCGGCAAAGAATTGGCCGGACCGGCACTATCGGCGTGGGAGGCCGGCGTTTGAAATGTAAAAATTAAAAAGGAGAGAAGCAGAAATAGAAAGCGCCCGAGTTTAAAGTGCCAAATGGCTGTCGAGCGCATTCCGAAATTACCAGTTGTAGTGCGAGAAAGCCTTGTTGGCTTCGGCCATACGGTGAACGTCTTCTTTTTTCTTGATGGCGTTGCCACGGTTTGCGTAAGCATCAGCCACTTCGCCGGCCAGACGGCTAGCCATCGATTTTTCACCGCGTTCGCGGGAATAATCGATCAACCATTTCATCGCCAAGGCCAAACGGCGCGAGGGACGAACGTCGACGGGAACTTGGTAAGTCGCACCACCAACGCGGCGGCTACGAACTTCGAGGTTTGGTTTGCAATTTTCGAGGGCTTTCTTGAAAACCGTCAAAGGTTCTTCACCGGTGACTTTTTCGCGGAGCTGATCCAGAGCGCCGTAAACCGACGAGTACGATTTGCTCTTCTTCCCTTGAATCATCAGCTTATTCACGAACTTGGCGATAACCAGATCGTTGTAAACGGGATCTGGAAGGATTTCTCTTTTAGCGGCTGTTTTTCTACGCGACATATATTCTTTCTATAAAGGGACCGATACTTCGGTCCCGCAATATTTTACTTCTTGGGCTTTTTAGTGCCGTATTTCGAGCGGCTATTCAAACGACCATTCACACCTTGGGTATCGAGTACACCGCGAACGATGTGGTAACGAACACCCGGAAGATCTTTAACACGGCCGCCACGAATCAAGACCACGCTGTGTTCCTGAAGATTGTGACCGACACCAGGAATGTAGGAGATCACCTCGAAACCATTGCTCAAGCGAACTTTCGCCACTTTCCGGAGAGCTGAATTCGGCTTCTTGGGAGTCGTCGTGTACACGCGAGTGCAAACGCCACGTCTTTGGGGACAAGCCGCCAAAGCGGGAGATTTTGTCTTATCTTTCGATTTCGCGCGTGACCGGCGAATCAGCTGATTAATCGTTGGCATAGTTTGAAAAATTCCCTTGCTTCACATTGCGCAATCCCCGCTGGGGCTTGCTTTTAAGTTTCGGAACCGCCGAAGTTATAGCGGCCCCGTCGTATTCGTCAATTATTACTTATAAAACACTCCGAAAACCGCCCTGGTGAGCGGTTTCCGGTGATCTGAGCCCTAGTTCAAGCCGTAATTCGTGGAGGCCGGGCTGGTCCCGGGCAAGAACGAAGAAGTTTGAGCTTCGTCGTCTTCGACCACAACCTTCCAGCGCTTGTAAGCACCCAGACCCGTTCCCGCAGGAACGAGGCGACCCATGATGATGTTCTCCTTCAAGCCGCGCAAGCCGTCGGTTTTGGAGTTCACGGCCGCTTCGGTCAAGACCTTGGTGGTCTCTTGGAAGGACGCCGCAGAAATCCAAGAATCGGTGCTCAAGCTCACTTTAGTGATACCCAACAACAGGGGCTCGATAACTGCGGTACGCCCGCCTTCTTTCGAAACCTTGTCGTTTTCATCAACCACTTCGACGCGCTCCACTTGTTCGCCGGCCAGGAAGCGGGTGTCACCCGGATCGCTGACTTCGACTTTACGGAGCATGTTGCGAACGATCACTTCGATGTGCTTATCGTTAATTCCCACCCCTTGCAGACGGTAAACCTCTTGAATCTCGTTCACGAGGTAGGCCGACAGGGCGCGGTCACCTAGGACGCGCAAGATATCGTGCGGGTTGCTTGGTCCGTCCATCAAAGCGTCACCGGCTTTAACGAATTCGCCTTCACGAACCGCAACGTGTTTCCCTTTCGGAATCAGGTATTCGCGCTGTTCGCCCACTTCGGGAGTCACGATCACGCGCTGTTTACCTTTAACGTCTTTACCGAATGTGACGTAACCGTCGATTTCCGCGATGATCGCGGCTTCTTTCGGTTTACGCGCTTCGAACAATTCGGCGACACGCGGGAGACCCCCGGTGATGTCGCGAGTTTTCGAAGTCTCTCGGTGGATCTTCGCGATGAAATCGCCGGCGTGAACTTCTTGACCGTCGCTCACCAGCAGCTGCGCTCCCACCGGGATAACGTAGCGGCACGGAACCGTGCGGTTCGGAAGGTCCAAGACTTTGCCGCTCGCATCGGTAATCAATACGGTGGGCTTGTTGTCGGCGCCCTTGCTTTCGGAAATCACTTTCGTTGCGAAGCCGGTAACCGCATCGACCTGTTCGGTCATGGTCACACCCTCTTCGATGTCCTGGTACTGGATCACGCCGTTCAAGTCGGCAACGATCGGATTCGAGTAGGGATCCCACTCGGCCAGAACGTCTCCGCGCTTAACTTCCGCACCTTCTTTGAAGCGCAAGATAGCACCGTAAGCCAATTTCATCGAATCGCGTTCGCGGCCCGAGGAATCGACGATGATCACTTCACCGTTACGGTTGAGGACAGTCAGTGTTCCAGACTTATTTGCGACGGCCTGGATATCTTTGAATTTCAATTTACCGTCGTAACGAGCGGTATGAACCGATTGCTCAACCGCGCGCGAGGCCGCACCACCCAAGTGGAACGTACGCATGGTCAGCTGAGTACCAGGTTCACCGATCGACTGAGCAGCGATGATACCCACCGCTTCACCCATGTTGACGGTGCTACCACGAGACAAATCGCGTCCGTAACACTTCACGCAAACACCACGACGGGTTTTGCAAGTCAGCGTAGAGCGGATCATGACTTTATCGATTCCGAGTTCGTCGACCTTGCGGACCACGCGCTCATTGATTTCCTCATTCGCTTTGCAGATCACTTCGTTGGAGCTCGGATCGATCACGTCTTCGTTGGCCGTACGGCCAAGAATACGATCGCCGAGCGGCTGAATGATCTCGCCACCTTCCATCAACGGACGGATTTCCATGCCTTCGGTGATGCCGCAATCGAGTTCGGTGATCACGATATCTTGAGCGACGTCGACCAGACGACGAGTCAAGTAACCGGAGTTCGCCGTTTTCAAAGCAGTATCCGCCAAACCTTTACGCGCACCGTGAGTGGACGTGAAGTATTCGTGAACGGAGAGACCTTCGCGGAAGTTTGCCGTAATAGGAGTTTCGATGATCGCGCCCGACGGTTTCGCCATCAGACCGCGCATACCCGCCAACTGACGAATCTGAGCCGCGGATCCCCGTGCACCAGAGTCCGCCATGATGAAGATCGGGTTGAAGCTGGCTGATTCGACCTGCTTGCCATCGACGACGAAATGCTGCTTTTCGAGATGTTGCATCATCTCTTTAGCAATCTTGTCCGCGCACTGAGCCCAAATATCCACGACTTTATTGTAACGTTCCCCGTCGGTGATCAAACCTTCGTCGTACTGGTTACGGATCTCGTTCACTTGATTAGAAGCATCGGCCAGCATCGCCGCTTTTTGCTTCGGGATATGAAGATCGTCGACGCAGATCGAGATACCTGCCTGAGTTGAGTACTTGAAACCAAGTTCCATCAACTTATCAGCAAGGATCACCGTCGCTTTCGCACCGGCCAAACGGAAAGTTCGGTCGATCAAATCAGCCATACCTTTTTTGTTCATCACCTTGTTCACAGTTTCAAACGGAACTTCGTGAGGAACGATATCGCTCAAGATCGCACGACCGACGGAGGTCTCTTCGAGCTTTCCGTTGATGCGGCAGCGAATTGCGGCTTGCAAATCCACGTGGAGGTTATCGTAGGCGTACAAGATCTCTTGTACGGAACCGAAAACGCGCTTCGTGCCTTTGGCGCCGGGGCGAACGCGAGTCATCCAGTAAATCCCCAGAACGATATCCTGCGTGGGATTGATGATCGGCTTTCCGTTGGCAGGCGAAAGGATATTGTTCGTCGACATCATTAGAACGCGGGCTTCCACCTGCGCTTCAATGCTGAGCGGTACGTGAACGGCCATCTGATCCCCGTCGAAATCGGCATTGAACGCCGTACAGACGAGAGGATGCAATTGGATGGCTTTACCTTCATGCAAGATTGGCTCGAAAGCCTGAATACCAAGTCTGTGAAGCGTTGGAGCGCGGTTCAGCATAACCGGGTGCTCTTTCACCACGTCAGAGAGGATATCCCAAACTTCGACCGACTCGGTCTCAACCAATTTCTTGGCTTGTTTGATGGTGGTGGCGAATCCTTTTTCTTCGAGCTTGTTGTAAACGAATGGTTTGAAAAGCTCGAGAGCCATCTTCTTAGGAAGACCGCACTGGTGCAGTTTCAAGTTCGGACCTACGACGATAACCGAACGACCCGAGTAATCCACACGTTTTCCGAGCAAGTTCTGACGGAAACGACCTTGCTTCCCTTTAAGCATATCGCTCAAAGAACGAAGCGGGCGCTTGTTCGGACCGGTGAAGGTCTTCCCACGACGGCCGTTGTCCAACAACGCATCCACAGCTTCTTGAAGCATGCGTTTTTCGTTACGGATAATGATATCCGGAGCGTTCAGTTCCTGCAGCCGCTTCAAACGATTGTTACGGTTGATCACGCGGCGATAAAGATCGTTCAGATCCGAAGTCGCGAAACGACCGCCATCTAGCGGAACCAGCGGGCGAAGATCCGGTGGAATCACGGGAACCACTTCCAGCATCATCCACTCAGGCTTGTTCACGGAATTCTTGAAAGCCTCAACCACCTTCAAACGCTTCGTCAGCTTTTTGATTTGAGCTTCCGACTTTGTTTCTTTCAATTCCAGGCGCAATTTACGCGACAAGAATTCGGGATCCACTTTGCGCAAAATCTCACGAACCGCATCACCACCCATGGCGGCTTTGAAGTTCGGTCCATATTCACCCAAAGCGTTTTGGTACGCTTCTTCAGGGAGGATTTGCCCTTCGATCAGGGGCGTGTCCATCGGATCGGTCACAATGTAAGCTTCGCAATACAGCACGCGCTCAACGTCTTTCAAAGACATGTCGAGCAAGTTACCGATACGGCTGGGCAAGCTGCGTAAGAACCAAATGTGCGCCACGGGGGTCGCTAATTCGATATGGCCTAGGCGTTCCCGGCGAACTTTGGTTTGCGTGACTTCGACGCCGCACTTTTCGCAGATGACTCCGCGATATTTCATGCGCTTGTACTTTCCGCAGAGAC
>JBEIHA010000147.1:0-7642 GCA_040381635.1 Pseudobdellovibrionaceae bacterium | reverse complement strand
GATAAGATGATGCGTCTGTGGATTTAATGGCACGTGTAGTGAAACTATGTCGCTTTGCTTTAGAAGTTCTTCCAGCGTTACGTAACGGCCAATCGCCACCAAATCGGCATCTTGCTTCAGATCAAAGAACAGAACCTTACAACCGAATCCGTTCATGATGTTGGCGAAAACTTGACCGATGCGGCCCCCACCGATCACTCCGACGGTTTTTCCGTGAAGATCAAAGCCAACCAAACCATCGAGTGCGAAATTGAGTTCGCGCACTCGATTAAAAGCCTTATGAACTTTTCGATTTAAACTTAACAAAAGAGCCACCGCATGTTCGGCCACCGCGTAGGGCGAATAGTTCGGCACGCGCACCACGGGGATTCCGAAACGCTTTGCGGCTTCAAGGTCCACGTGATTGTAGCCGGCGGAACGCAGGCAAATTAAACCCACGCCCAGGCTAGCGAATTCCGCAATGACTTCGGCATTGATTTGATCGTTGGCAAAACAGCAAACCACCCTGCAACCGCGGGCCGCACTCGCGGTATGAATCGTAAGTCGGTCAGAAATGAACTTAAGCTCATGAAGAGAAACGTTCGATTTCTCGAAAATCTCACGTTCGTAGTTACGAATGCTGTAAAGCGCGACCTTCATGATTTACTGCTTAAGTCGGGTGCTGAGCAGTTCATTCATCGCATTTAAGGCGTCCACCCAGGTGAAAATTCCAACAAGCTTGTTGTTGTCACAGACCAAAGTGCATCCGTACTTCTTCTTCGCCATATACTCACACACTTCCGCCAACGAAGATCCGGGGGAAGTGATATAGGGTTCGGGTGAATAGGCTTCACTTACCTTGAGAACTTCAGGGTCTACGTCTTTAAAGGTTTCAACCAGCTGAATGTCTCTCTCGGTGAGGACTCCCACCAGCTTTCCACCGCTCAAAACGGGAAGATGGCGCACGCGAAGTTCGTTCATCAACTTCGAGGCCTTGTCCAAAGTCTGTTCTGCACCAATTGTGTGGGGGAGCGTGGTCATGTATTTGCTGATGCTCGGAATGGCTTTCATAAAAGAATCTCCGTAGGTTTTGGGTTTAACGCACTTAGCATGAGCAACCGTTGTGCCAACATTGACGGCGATACTACACCTGAGGGCCCCTGAAACGAGACAGGATGGCCACGACCGGGTCATATTGTCCCGGCGCTAAGGCAAATCGATTCTGAAGGTTTCTTTTTTGTTCTTGTCTTTGATATCTCTGATCTCAATCTCGACGGCCTTGCCTTTAGGTAATTGGTCGACGATCTCAAACTGCGAACCCGTAGGCCGGATCTCCAACGGACGGCTCTCTTTACCTCCCGAAACCTCCCGGCCAAAAACCATGACCTTGCCCGAGGACAATTCAACACCCGGTTTTCCGGCCAGACTCACGCGGATCTTTCTTTCTCCCGGAGAAAACTGAATCGTGAAAAGAGATCCTTCATTCAAACGCGGATCGCGTGAATTGAGGTCCTCGGGCTGTCCAACAGCGATTGAAGCGAAAATGACAATAATGAAAGTAAACATGAACTTCATAAAACCTGCCTTTGCGTTGAATGAACTGAAAACAATGCATCGTACATACCAGGATCCTAAACCCAGAGGACGGCTGTTCGTGACAGAGGCGCCCGTAAGTGAGGTGAAAAGTCCCAAGTCGGGAAACTCGGAACCTAGACCTGCGGCACCTCAATTGCTTGGTTGCTAGACATTCAACTCAAACGGAGGAATCCATTGAAACAGTTACTCATTGCCCTACTGCTCACTGTTGCATCAACGAACGCTGTGGCCCAAACTTCAAGTTTGCGTGAACACATGCGCGCTATGGGCTACATGCTCGACGAAATCAATTCACGCTCGAGTGAACCGCAAAACTTTTCTGAGGCTGCCGCCAAAACTCGTCAACTGCGTCACGCGTTGATTCAATCCCTCGCGCTAGATCCCCCAAAATTCGCGGCGATGAACGAGAAAGAGCAAAACGCCGCCCGCGTCGAGTATCATCAGCTTCTGGCCCGCGTCGTCCATCTGTCGGCGACTCTAGAAAAGACCTTGGATGCGGACTCAGATAGTCAAACCCAAAGCGGCACGCGCTTAGCCGATGTTCGCAATCTCTTGCATGAAATCAACGTGCTGGTGGGCAAAGCCCACCGCAAATTTCGCGATTGATGTAATAATGATGGGATCAAGGGCCGTGCGTCGGCGGCTCTATTTTTTCTTCCCGGCGGAAGAATCGAGGATCATTCAAATTGTCCCGCATTTCAGCAAGGTTCCGCCACTCGTTCAGTCGCGCCTCCTCAGTCATAGCCAAGTCGGGATCCAGCGCTATTAGCGGGTTGGCCTTCAAGACCGCTTTCTCTAAAGATCCGTAACATTTCTCGGCCAATTCAGAGTGCGGAGAGCGAGTGATGCAGCTCTCGAAATAGTACTGATCCAAATGGGCGGTGCCGAAGTCGGTTAACTCTGTGGCTGCAAGACCAGCATAGAGCAATGCTTCGGGGTAGCGTTTTGAGGCCGTGTCTTCCAGAATTTCGTGCAAAATTGAAGAGGCACGCAAACTTCGAATAAAGGAAGGTCGAACGTCCATTAAAGTCTTGGCCGTCATGAAAGGTTCGCGCGCGGATTTGCGTTTTTTGTCCGCTCGCCATTGGCGAATGTCACCGACCCAACCCATGGCTTCTCGCCGGATGTAATATGGTGCTTGTTTATTCGAAAACGTCAGGTAGGCGAGCTCTTCCGCCTGTTCGGGATCGTCGTTTACACGCACCACCATGGCCATCGTGCGTTTTATAGATCTTAACCAGGCTCTCGAATCGCGCGTGACGCTTTGCTTTTCTCTTGCCAGCTTATTGGCCTCGGCCCAGGCGGACTGGTAGTGACGATTGGCCAAATAGAAATCAATTTTTTCGACCGAAGTCAGCCCCGCAAGTTCCGAAGTCCAACCGATTGCAAAATCGCGGACCCCGCGATCCGTGCGCGTATGGCAACTGATGCAATAGCGACTGACTCGGCTCGTGATAAAGCGGGCCAATTGCGGATCATCCCCCTGAAAAGCGGTGTACGCTTGTCGGGTTTCCCGAGCAAAACTCACGGTGGTGGCGGTGATTAGCGGATCCGCATCAGGGGCGCGAGGATCGTTCACCAACGCGGTCGCCGTTTCGGCCATGGCCTTTAAATTCGCGGAAATCTCTTTACGCGACTCTGTATCCGAGAACTTCGCACCACTGGCGGCTTTGGGCATCAGGTAGAGGTGGGATGCCGACAATCGATGCATATTGTTGATCCAACCGGCCTCGGGAATGGAATTTTTAGGTGTGGTCGCACAACTACTGGTAAGGACCGACATCAGAATAAGAAATACTGCTGTTTCTCGTTTCACTTTTTCTCCTTTGCCGACATGAGTTCAACATCTGTGCCCGCAAGAACGCCGCTCCGATGAGCCAATTTGTCCCGAATCGATGAAAGTGGCAGACTTTTCACCCCAAGTGGCCTTCTCGCTTAGCCTGGACCGTGCTATACCTCGCGCACATGTCCAATCTGATCGTGGTCAATGACCAAGAAATTCGTAAAAAAGCGTTTTCACGCATCGATCGTCTGCTCAAGAAACTGCAGCGGATGGAAGCCAATTTGGAATCGTTTTTTGAACGGGACAAACGTTTGTTCGGAGAATGGTTTGACCTGACTTTTCGCGTACGTCGTCAGCAATTGGACGTCCTTAAAGCCGAATACCGGAATCTGGCGGAATTTCATAACTGGATGCATGCCCTAGCTCAGATGGAAGAAATCTCGCTTCCCGAAGCGGCCGTTCGAGTGCGCGAGGAAATTCGCTTTTACAAAGAAGGCAGTGATGCCGACCGCGCGCGCATCGATCAAGCCCGCAACGTGCGAGAAGAATTCGTGCGCGCACAAGTCGAAAAAAATCAGCGACGTAAGAAACGTTCCGGCGAAGAAGAAGACATGAACGGTGCGCGTGCCGCAACACTTGACCCCGCGGATCTTGAAGAGCTCGAGCATCTGAATAGCCTAAACGACCAAGAAATCGAAGAGTGGTGTTCGGATTCCGAAGTGGCGCAGATGTTTTTGGGGAAAATCCTTAGGGTCGCAGGATTTACCGGAGACTATCACTTGTTTTTTCGCGTGTGGGACTTGCTGCATCCGAAAACACGCAAGAACTTCGCCCAACTCTTTGAAAAAAAGACTGGCGCCTCATTGGCCGATGTGATCGAAGAAATGCGCGAAAAAGTCAGCAGCGACGACAAGGCCGATGAAGCCTACGCGCAGACTTTGCTTGGGGATGCCCCGGCGCAGCCGCTCTCACCCAAAGTTGAAACGCTGAAGTTGCTCTACCGCCAGCTGGCGCGAAAACTTCATCCAGATATGCACGGCGGGGCAGACGGCGAAGCCGATTGGCGCAAAGGCATGTGGTTGCGCGTGCAGGCCGCTTACAAGATCGAAGACACCAAAGAAATGACTAAGCTTTTCCATTTAGTTTTACTGCGTGGGCGCGAATGGCAAGCGCTGCGCATAAGCGAATTGCAGATCACTCATGAATGGCTGTCGGACGAAATCAGCAATACCAACGACTATCTTAAAAACTTAAGGCGCCAACCCGCCTGGGGATTTTCGCGCCGAAAAAACTTTGCGCCGATCGAAAAAAAGATCGATCGCGAAATGGCGCGCGAGCGAAAAATTCTAGAAGACCAAGTCGTGGACTTAAGAACCCATCACTCGTTTTTGGAGCGCATGGGCCGCCGAGTGGTTAAGGGTCGACGCTAGGGCGTGACCTTGGCGAAGTCAGCCGCAAATAAGTTAAATCAATAACTTACGTGACCCGCGCCAGCGCGGGTGGTTGGCTAACTCAATGTTACGCGCTTAACTTATTGTCATTCCTCCGAAGTCCTGCTTGCATGGTAAATGAAGGGCTTTTCCTTGTTAGTCGGCAGCCCGCATACAAAAATTGAAACCCCATTTGCGGCGGCGACGTCCAGGATTAGAATATGAAAAAATTAGGATTGGGAATAGCAGCGGTGCTACTGATAACGGTCCTCGCGCTTTTCTTTACGGGTAAACTCCAAAACTTTATGCCGGGCAGCGCGGATACGATCGCACTTTTTAACGGCGGCGAAATCAAACAGCAGGAAATTTTGCAGATCGTGCAAATCGATCCCGGAATGACCCCGGAAGCAATTTACAACGTGAAGCTGGCGGCCACCGTCCAAAGGGTGAAACGAAGACTGCTCGAAATCGAAGCGATAAATCAGAAAACTACGCCCGAAGAACTACTCACCAAAGTGAGCTCCAACTCTTCCCCAGCGACCGACGAAGAACTGAACTTACATTTACGTGATCTTGGGAAGGAGGCCGCCCAGCTGTCCGCAAAGGAATTGGAAAACGCGGTTAAGTTAGTGCAAAATAAAAAAAATATGCGCGAGGGCGAGCGTTACTTGGACGAACTGTTCAAAAACGGCAAAGTTCGAATCTTCATCGACAAATAGTGACAAATAGTCTTAAGCACGAAGCTTGGCGAAGTCGGCTTCAAGCTTGGCCAGCGCGGCTTCGATGTCCGCTGTCGTTAAGCCCGTGGCTTTGGCCGCGGAACGCACACTGCTTGGTCCAGACATAACCAAATGCTTCACGTAGACCTCGGCCGGACCCTTCAATTTCTCGAGGTAGCGCATTAGATCTAGCCGCGTTTCGGGGCGCTTGCTCATCTTTTCGATCAACTCGAATAATTTGATTTCCCGCAGTTCACCGGGCTTGGCTTCTCTGGTCATAACTTGTCTAGCTGAGCGGAACTTGAATCGGCGGAGGGCCTTCCGCAAAACCACCGGCGAAACTCTTGATCGCGCCAGGCATAATCAAAGCGTCTTGGCGGACTTCCTTGGTGGTCACTAAAAAAGTGCCATCGGGATTCTTGGTCACTTGATCAATAAGTACGCTACAAACGATGTCGCGCTTGCTGCTGGCCTTAACGAACATGCGCTCGTCGCGGTGCTTTTCAATTTTTGACACGACTTTTTGAGTGGTTTGAAACTCTTGAAGGCGACCACCACTCCATTTCGAAGAAGAATCAGGGCGCTTTACGTAAAGATACAAAACATTTTGGGCTTGATCCAAGTTCACCTCGCGGGCCATAGTCGCCGTAATCGGCGCCTTGGTCAATCCCAAGGGCTCAAAAAGACGGCACTTTGAAGAACTTGTCTCATGCCTTAAGTTTATACGTGCCGCCCTACGTTAGCCACCCCCATTTGACCGGCCTCCCCGACTGCCCTTAAAATTGAAGTATGGCTGACCCAAAGACTCTTCATGCGCCCACGTTACTGGTTCAAGACATAATGACTTTCAACGTGCACAAAGTGCTTCCCGAAATGAAGGTGTACCAAGCCATCGAAATGCTGACCCGGCACAAGATTAGCGGCGCCCCTATCGTCAATCAAAGTGAAAATCTAGTCAGCGTTTTGAGCGAAGGAGATTTATTGCGCTTAGCCGCCGTCGAGGGACTGGACGCCACCATCGCGCATTGCCTACCGAAACTTCCCGAAACCAAAAAGCTGATCACCCTGGAAAAACACCAGTCGTTCACCGACGCCTACAAGTTGTTCTTAAAGCATTCGCTCCACCGCCTTGTCGTGATTGATGGCAATGGCCGCATCAATGGGATCGTGACCCGCGCCGATATCTTGCGGCTATTCGTTGAAGCTCGTCACGGCAAGAAAATTGCTCAGGACCGCAAACCCGTTTAGCGTCGGTTAATCACGTAGATCACGTGTTCAATTAGCTCAACGGCCCTTTCAATTCTTTAGTGAACGGCAGTTGACGCAAACGTTTACCCGTTAAACGATAAACCGCGTTCGCAACGGCGGGCGCCGCCGGAGGTAGTCCCGGCTCACCCAAACCTGTGGGACTGCCCGCTCCTTTCACGAAGGCAACCTGCACTTGCGGCATATCCTGCATGCGCATCACCGGATAATCGTTGTAATTGCCTTGCACGACCTGCCCGTCTTTCACTTGAATTTCTTGAAAAAGTGCCGCGGATAGTCCGTAGACTATGGCACCCTCGACTTGCGTTTTTGCGCCCTCGGGATTCACGACCAATCCGCAATCCACGGCGGCCCAGACCTTATGAATCCTCGGAAAGCCGTCGATCATAGACACTTCGGCGACCTGGCCCACCACAGAATTGAACGATTCGTGAATCGCCAATCCCCAAGCGCGGCCTTTGGGCGCTTTCTTTTTGCCCCAGCCAGTTTCTTTTTCAAGCAAGTTCAAAACGGCCATGTGCCGGGGGGACTTCGCAAGCAATTCCTTACGCAACTTCAGCGGATCCTTGCCCGAGGCTTCGGCCAGCTCGTCGATCATGGTTTCCATCACGTAGGCGGTGTGAGTGTGACCGACCGCACGCCACCATAGCGTTGAAACGGGTGAACTGCTGCGGGTTTGGTCGCAGCGAAATTGGGGGAAGGCATAGTGAGTGTCGGCCACCCCTTCGGTGATCGTGGATTCTAGTCCATTCTTCACCATCATGGATTCAAACATCGATCCACCGATGACCGTCTGGCCCACGATCTGATGATCCCAAGCCAACAATTTCTTCTTATCATCGAGCGCGAACGAGACTCGATGATAAGTC
>JBEIHA010000146.1:0-7659 GCA_040381635.1 Pseudobdellovibrionaceae bacterium | reverse complement strand
GCCGTCGGCGTAGATTCGTTAAGCACTTCTTTAAACATGGAGCACCCCTACGATACCGGTGATTCCTTTGCGCTCGATACGACCAATGGGGATATTTATAAATCGAACGGCGATTGGTACATCCAAAAATTGACCCGGACAACTGCAGCACTTGGCTCGACCGGCACCTGGGAAAATTGGAATGGTGGTGGATCAACCCATTATCTTTCTGCCGATGGTTCAAGCGATGTGAACTTCTCTAACGACTGCACGGTCGGGCACGATGCTCTCCTCTACGCGGACCCTATTTGTTGGTTGCTACCTATGCCAATGGCCATCGCCGGCGGAAAGATGTATATGCATCGAAGTGATTTGGGATTTCGCATTTCAGACCGCCAATCCTCTCCGCGCAACAATTTTGTTAAGCTTTATGACATAAACACCAAAGTCCAAACCCACCTCGTCGGCAAAGTCGGAATTCATGCGACTGGCGACAACAGCTACGATTCAATCTGCGCGCCGGGAACTGCACTTAGTGATTGCCCTTATTACGCCGCCGACTGGTTTAGAAGAAGAAATCAACCCGCCTATGATTCGGTGACTGGTCGCTGGATCACGCACGCATGGCCGGGGGGCGAGATATTCGGAATGGTGCCCGGTGGGAATATGACCGTGATCACGACACTTAGCGAGAGCCCGCAAGCGATGACTTATCGACGCAGCGGAGTGAACGAGTATATTTACTTTTGCGCCAGCTCAAGCGGAAAAATACGGCGCAAACACGTGCAAAGCGGCACCGAGATTGAATTGCCGTGGCCCGTGGCCTCGATGAGGTGCGATGGTTATTCGCTGGCGCCCACACCCAATGGCGTTGCGTTTATCTACACGACCAATTCGTTGAATGGGTTCGCCGAAATTCTGGACTCCATTTAGACCTTAAGTCGCGGCTTGAGAGCCCTTCTTACGCTGACGCGAGCCCGGAGCCGACAAATTCGGACCAGCCGGTAGCGCCGCGGGCAAGCGCGGGTTCGTGGTCGGATAATCAATGCGCTGGTGGTAAATGCCCAAGATCACACGGCGGTAGCTTTCTTCAATAATGGAAAGATCGCGCAATGTCAGATCACATTCTTCCAATTGCCCATCCAAAAATTTCGATTGAATGATATTTCGCACCAATGAAGTCAAGCGCCCCGGCGTCGGCTCGTCCAGCGAGCGCGCAGCCGCTTCGATCGAATCCGCCAGCATCAACAGCGCGGCTTCTTTGAACTGCGGCTTCGGGCCTGGATAACGAAAATCATCTTCGTGAATGGTGTCGATGTCTTCATCTTGCTCTTCCAAAGCTTTGTTGAAGAAATACGAAATCAAGGTTGTGCCGTGATGTTGCAAAATTCCATCGATGATCGCCGGTCCAAGTTTGTGAGTGTGACCCATCTCGGCCCCGTCTTTCACGTGCGCGATCAAAACCGTCTTCGACATATTTGGCGAGATATGATCGTGCGGATTGTTTCCCTGGCGCTGGTTTTCGATAAAATAATGCGCGTGCTCCATCTTCCCGATGTCGTGATAGTAAGCCATAACTTTGGCCAACAAAGGATTGGCGCCGATCTCTTCGGCTGCGGCTTCGCACATCGATCCAACCACCAAAGAGTGATGATAAGTCCCCGCCGCCTTAACGATCATGTCTTTCATCAAGGGATGATTCAAAGACGAAAGCTCAAGGAGCTTAACGTCGGTCGTGTAATTGAAGATCGTTTCAAACAACGGAATCAAAGCCATTGTCACCAAGGCCGATAGCATCCCGCCCACGAAACCCAATGGTACGTTCCAGATCAGCAAAGTCATCACCGGATGTTCACCCGGCTGCAAGAAGGTGATCACCGTCAAGACCGCGGCCTGCACCAAACCCGTGCGCACACCCGCCCAGTAAATGTCATTGCGCTTGGTGCACGACACCACCCCGCGCGCGGCAGCGATGCCGCCGATGGCGGTCACAAGCAAAAATATGAAATTGAAATTAGGATCGACCATAAAGGCCAAGGTGATCGCCGTAAAAATCGTAAACAGCCAAACGATCTCGCCCGCCGTAATCATCAGGCCGACCAACATCGGTCCCGCCGCCACGGGCGCGGCGAAAAGCAACGAATTCGCCGGAATCGGCGCACCCTTCGTCGCCAAAAAGGCATCGGTGACAAACATGTACACCTTCGTCATCACCACGATTAAAAGAACGACCGAACCCATCGCGTAGATATCTTTCAAACCGATATTGATTTTGTGCGAAGCCGCGCGCCGCAAATAAGAAAAGAAAACCACCACCAGAATCAAAAACAATAGCGCCACGACCAAAGAAACGAAATCCGTGTGCCGCGAGCTACGCAATTTGTTGAGCTCGTTGATCAAGCCAACCTGCAAAGGTTGGATCACGCTACCGGCCGAAACAATAGTCTGGCCTTTTTTGATCGACACCTGCACGGGCAAGATGGATTCACTGGCGCGCGCGCGGCGCTGCAGAGTCTCGGTGCGATTGAACGACAAGTTGGGGACCACCAAAAGATGAGCGATCTCTAAGGCCACTCGTTTGTCGCGTGCATTCAGACGATCGACACCGGCGACGTCATCAAAATTAAATTCGCTGAGCTTTCTGACGTCGTAAACTTCATCCCGACGCATCGTGAATTCAGTTTCGGTGTCGTCGGTGCGTGATCCGACCGAGCGCCAAACCAGCGGCGCGTCGGGGCTTTTAAACAAGGTGGTCTGCCCGTCCATGATTTTGCGCGACTTCCATTTCATCAGCGCGCGAATCAAGATGTTTTCGATCGGTGCGGCGAATCGGTTTTCGGTTAGCCATTCAAACATTCGGTCGGGCACTTCGACGCCCAGTTCTTTTTCGAAGATGGGTTTGAACTGCGTGAAGTCTTTGATCTCTTGCTCGCGCTGGGCGGGATTGGTAGGCCAACGAACGGATTTGATTTCGCGGCGCATACGGCGAAAGCTTCGGTACACGCGCGTGATCAGTTGCTCGTAGGTGTCGGCATCAAAATCAAATACGGGGGGAATACTGTATTCGGCCACCTGCCGCTTTTCATCCGAAGCCGAGGTGTCGACCATCTGAAAAGAGATCGGCGACTTGATGTCCGCCGGCGCGACGTCACCCGACGCCACTTCGTGAAATACGTTAACGTCCCAAAAGATAACGAAGGAAAGCACCAAGCAGAAAAGAAAAACGAGAACCCAACCCTTAAGATTGAAGCGTTCGTTGATCTTAGAAGCAAAATTTCCTAGAAAAGTTTGCTCTAAACGTAGATCGCTGATCCAGTCGTGAAATGCTCGCGAAGGCGCACTGTATTTGGAGCGCAAATGCACTTCGTCGTTATTCTTTTTAAAAAAGCCCTTACGTTTGTCCATCTCGCCTCAGCACTCGCTGCGTCCTTCTCTCATTTTCGGCAAATGCGATCAATATTATCATGATTTCGAGGTACAGCTCTCCCTTTACTGGCCCTAGGGCCCGTAAACTGGTGGCGCCCCACCGTAAGGTGAGCTATGTTGCCGCCTATGCCAAAAGCTCCACCAAACCTCAGAGACTTTGAGGGCCTCTTAAAAGTCGTCGAACACCTGCGCGGGCCCGACGGCTGCCCCTGGGACAAAGAACAAACTCATGACACGCTCACTCGCTTCGCGATCGAAGAAGCCTTTGAGCTGGGCGAAGCCATTGATTCAGGCGACGAAAAAGCGATCCGCGACGAACTCGGCGATCTGCTTTTGCAAGTGGTTCTCCATTGCGAAATCGCGCGCCAGGAAAAACGCTTCGACATTCATGACGTGATTCAAAATATCTCGGAGAAAATGGTCCGCAGGCACCCGCATGTTTTCGAGGGCAACGACGGCGAAGCGCCCATTAAAGCCCAAAGCTCGGAAGACGTCCTCACCAATTGGGCCGAAATCAAAGCCAAAGAAAAAGGTCACAAAGATCCGTTTGATATACCAAAGAACTTACCTGCTCTTTTACGGGCGCATAAAATTGGCGAAAAGACCAAGAAGGTCTCCTTCGATTGGGAGACCTCGGATCAGTGCTGGACTAAAGTGAGCGAAGAACTTGGTGAACTTGAACAAGCTATAAAAGAAAACGACCGTAGCGAAATTGAAGCCGAACTCGGCGATCTGCTTTTTTCGCTCTCCCAATGGGCACGGCATATGGACCTAGACGCCGAACAGGCCTTACGTAAAACCAATATGAGCTTTGAAAAGCGTTTTAAGAAGATGCAAGAACTGGTCAAGACCGCAGGTCTTGACTGGGCCACTTTGCCCCCAGACCAAAAAGAAAAGTACTGGAAACAGGCTAAGACGAAAGCATAGCTTAATCGGAGTCCGTCTACCCGCGACCGTCCAATGCTGCTAGCGTTTCAGTATGCGCAAAATTTTACTCGCCCTACTCTTTTTATCCGCCACCACTTACGCCAGCGCCGAAAAAATTGAATGCATTGGGCCCGAACCCGAGAACGCGAAGTCTTACATGGTCTTCTTGCACGGCGCCGGGATCACTGGCCTACACAACCGCAATGTTCGAGTTCTTAAACAGATCGCTGAAAAGAAAAAAGTTAGATTCGCCATTCCGATCTCGCAATGGCAATGCACTAGCGAAAAATACAAGGGGCAACCCTGTTGGATGCGTGGTCCGTTCGAGGACCATTCCTACAAACCCGCCTTTGAAGTGATCGAAGACGCCGCCGAGAAATGCTTTCGCAATCGCGACTACGGTCTGCTCGGGTTTTCCAATGGCGGGCATTTGGTGACGACTCTAAAGCAGCACTGCGTGCCCAACAAGTTCACCAAATTGATCGCCGTGGGGATGGGCGTGAAAGGCCGACCGACCGACCGACCGGGCCTGCGCGGCTGCTCCCCTCAGCTGAATGTCTTGATCGGCGACAAAGACCACGAGTACATGGCCATCACCAAAAGTTCTTTCGAACTTCTTAAATCACGTGACGCGGATATCACCTACGAAGTTTACGAAGGCGCCCACGAACTTACCGCTGAATCTCTGTACAGATTTTTCGAAGACTAAGAAGCCGAGCGCCCCACGCGACGTCGCAACAAGCCCATAACCTTACCCGCTTCGTTGGAGCGGGAAAGGAATGTGATCGCGAAGTAGATCAGCACGCTCACCAAAACCACAAAGAGCAAGGCAAAATTCCTGCCGACAATGGCCTCGGACATTGGATAAACGTGCCAACAGAACGCCCCCATCACCAACAGTGCCGGCACCAAGCGCAGTGCGCTAAACAAAATAGATCCGTACCCCAACGGGCCGATCCAAAAATAGAAGAAAATCTGCAAAACAACGATATTTAAAATCGATGAAGCCGTTGTGGCCGTAGCCAAACCGGTCAGACCATAGTGCTTCACGAAATAAGGCGTTACCAAGACGTGCACGACCAAAACAAAGAAGGCAATCGCCGCCGGAAGCCAAGTGTTCTTCAGCGCGAAGAAAGCCGGCGCCGTCACCCGCGATAGGCTCGAAAACAACATGAGGCCAGAGTAAATTTCGACGACGCTCGCCGTTTTAGCGGCATCCTCGGGCCCGAACGAACCACCCATAAAAAGAACTTCCGTAAGAGGTCGCGCCAGCAAACACATCCCGACCGCCGCCGGCAGTGTTAGATATAAAAGTAAACGAACCGCTTGATTCGCTTCGTTCAGAAATTTGCTTTTTTCTCCCGAAGAATGAAGGTCAGAAAACCGCGGCAGCAAGGCCGCGCCCAGGCTGACGGCAATCAAAGACTGGGGCAATTCCAGCACCCGATCCGCCAAATAAATGTAACTTTGCGTGCCCTCGGGCAGAGAGGCCGCGAATTTGGTGTTCACCAACATCATCATTTGATAAACGCCCAAACCGAAAAGACCGGGAACCATATTCAAAAAAACGTGGCGCACATCGGGCCCGGACCAATTCCAAGTCAAGCGCGGCAGAAATCCGATCTTGATCAGCAACCAGAAAACAACGCCCGCCTGAAGAACTCCGCCCGCGATCACACCCCATGATGGCGAAGAGCCCGCATAGGGACCAAGTTCGATTGGCAGTATCGTAAAGAGGATCAGACCGACGTTGAAAAGCGTCGGCCCGACCGCGGGCAGAAAAAAATGCCCAAGGGTGTTGGCAATGGCGGTATGAAACGCGTAAGTCGAAACCAAAATCAGATAGAAAATCATAATGCGGGCCAGATAAATGGTTTGCTCCACCTTTCCCGGGGTCGCAGCAAATCCGGTGGGATCATCCACTAGGTAACGAATGATCGGTTCCATAAACACAAAACAGGCCATCGAAATAAAAATTGAAGCGGAGAGAACGATCGTGAAAACAGCGTTGGCCACATGTTTCGCACGTTCCTCCGAATCGGTGCGGGCGCTCACAAAGACGGGAATAAAACTGACACTGAGCGACCCCTCGCCCAGGAGTCGTCGAAAGATATTGGGGAGCCTAAAAGCGACCACAAAAGCGTCCATTACGGCCGTCGGAAAAAGCTGGAACATGACCCGGTCGCGGATGAAGCCTAAAATGCGACTCGAAAAAGTGCCCACAGCCATGCTCAGCGCGAGCTGCATAACCGATCGTTTTTGCTGAGTTTTTATCATTTTTGGCGAAACTTGTGGAGCACTCAAGTTGGGTTACCTTTGATGGTCTCTTGTGTCATGGGGACGGTTGTGATAGTCCCTTTTCAGTCATATATCTGAATTGAATCATTGGAGGTTCTCTCTTGGCAAACCATAAGTCGGCAGCAAAGCGCGCACGTAGTTCCGTTCGCAAGAATGCCGTAAACACCAAAACTTTGAGCGGCGTACGTAAAATCGAAAAGAAGTTGCGCAAGTCTGTTACGGCGAAACAAAAAGACGAATCGACCAAAATGCTGGTTCAGTTCGAAAGCGTGATCGCGAAAGCCGCCCAAAAAGGCCGCATTCACTTTCGTACGGCTTCCCGCAAAATTGGCCGCTTAGCAAAAGCCGTCGCCAAGTTAGCCTAGTCGATTGGCTTAATAGTACGTCGAAAATGCCGATTGGCCGTCTTCTCTCGTAGCGGCGGCCACGAAATTTCTGATCGCACGTTTGTGATGAAATCCCAAATTTAAAAACTCAAGTCCGTAACATTCAGGCACGCCGTCCTTCGGGGCAATCATGGCGCGAACTATGCCACGGACCATCACGATGTTGCCGTCGGGCAAAAAGAAATTCAATACGGTCTGAGTGCCCGCTTTGAGTTTTTGGCCTTTGCAATCGATCATCATCCCACCTTCGCCCAATTGAAACGCGCGTTCGACGGAATACTGCCCACCGATCAACACGCCGACCGGGGCTTTGAATGTTCGGCGCGGGACACGCCTACGGCCGATACCATCAGCATGGATCATCTTTACCTCTTTCGTCGACCGCTTCGCTCGCGCTCAACACGCAAATGCTTCGGGTCTTTGCGTATTCTCCGATCGCATCAAATGGCGAACACTTATGATTCATTTTTACGAAGGTTTGATCCATGCATTTTGCCATACGTAGCAAAACCGGGTCTTTCACTCGGCTTCCACCCAAGGCTCGCACAGCGGCCGTGATTCTGTCGTTCATCGTTTTGCGCGAAAGCCTAGTTATGTTTCCAAGCTTCAGCGCGCCAAGCCCGACCTCATCAAGCATCTCATC
>JBEIHA010000145.1:0-7660 GCA_040381635.1 Pseudobdellovibrionaceae bacterium | reverse complement strand
GGTAACTTAAGATGTTCGTGGACTTCGTCGGTTGGCTCAACTTACCTCCCGACTTTAGTCCATCTTGTTGCACTGGAAATTTTGAATTCGGCTTGTGTGCGGTGCGGAAATTATTCTTCGATGGGGCTGATCGGGGTGGTGCGGGGATCTTCCTTCCGTGGGAGGGCCTTCTTTCCGCCGTCCACGGCGGAAAGACTTGAAGAGTGGGGAGATTTTTTGTTGGCTTGGAGAGGAGAGGAGAGGAGAGGAGAGGAGAGGAGAGGAGAGGAGAGGGCGCCGATCCAACGGTCCGATCCAACCAGGGATCCGGTCCAAACAGGTCCGCTACGGCATGCCTCGGCGCTCTTTCTAAAACGTGCCGATCGACAAATGAAACCTAAAGATTTTTTCTCGCCTGGCGCGGTCTTGATCGGGGTTGATTTTGAAGGCAGCGTCTAACGCTAGAGGGCCTACCGGTGTGTTGTAGCGATAGCCCACCCCTACGGCGTCGCGGTAGGGGCGGTCGAAATCATAGCCGCTGATGCGAACGCCGGCACCGTCGTAGAAGACCACGCCGCCGTGCACGTCATAGATCGGAAAGCGGACTTCAGAGCGGAGCAGGTAGTACTGCGAGTTTGAATCAATCAATCGCTTATTGCCGCGCTCGACGCCGAAAAAACGGCCGTTTTCGTCTGTTTGGTTCTTAGGTATGCGTTCATTGTCGCTAGTGGAATCAAAACCGCGGACGGTGTAAATTCCGCCTAGTAAAAAAGCGTAACTGGTGGGCACGCCACTCTGCGGTTCATCACTGAGATTGCGCAAGTAGCCGCCGCGCACCGAGTTGGCCCAAACAAAGTTAGGTGAGCCAAGGCGGATGTACTGCGTGTGGCTGACATCGGCGCGAAAGAATTCTACGCCATTCGAACTTCCTAAACTCGGGTTCGAATAATCCAAAATAAAACGAGTCAGCGACCCGCGGGTCGGCGAGAAACGGTTATCGCTATAGTCAATATCCAGGCTCGGGCCGAGAGTGGCGATCTGAAGATCCGTACATTTAAACTTCCTAGGGTTAGTCGCTGCGTCTTCGTTGTTGTTTAAGCAGCGGGCTCGGCGTTCGCGCTCTTCGCGCAATTCCAAACTCCAGGCTTTCCAGGTCAGGCGCGTGTGCCGGGTGAGGTCACGTTCAGCCAACAAATCCAAACGGTTGATGGTGATGATCGGCGTCAACTCGTTCACCTTGCTGTATTCAAAAACTCGCTGGGAGCGAGTCAGGTTGACGCGACCGCGGGTGCGGGTGTCAAACAAGAACGGTTCGAGATAGCCGGCCGTGATTTCGCTCTCCAAGAAATCGATTTCGGCGACGTTGGATTTGACTTCGACGCGCCCGCTGATCGCGCGACCCGTTCCCCATAAGTTGTTGTAAGCGAGTCCACTGAAGCCCCTTAGAGTCAGATCTCGTTCATTATTGATACCGCCACCGAAACGAAACACGCCGGGATCGCGCTCGGTGACCGAAATCACTAGTGTTCGCTCCGCGATGTTCGAGTTTTCTTCCAGCGTACGTACCCCCGCGCGCGAGAATAGCCCCATCTTATTCAAGCGAATGGTGGCTTCCTCGATCTTGTCGGGGGTTAGAATTTCGCCCACTTTAAAGTTCGCTTCCTTTAAGATGACCCGCGTTTTCGTAAACGAGTTGCCCTCGACTGCGATCGCATTGATCCGTATGCGCGGGCCCTCGAAAATACGGAAGACGATCCGCGCCTGCGTGCCTTTTTCATTGTACTGGATGATGTCCTCGGTCTCGTTGAGCAGGCGCATCTCTAAAAAACCCTGATTGCGGTAGAAGTTTTTAATCCTGTCGAGGGAGGTTTCGAAATCGTTCAATTTCAAAGGCGTATTGGTTTCTAGCTGCGTGACCTGCGCCAACTCGAAGTTCGAGAAAAACCGGTTGCCATCGAAATCCAAGGCCCTTATTTGAGTCTGCGATCCTTCTTCTATCAAAAGATAAATTGTGGCCGCGTCCTTTTTCTCGCTGTACTCGACCCGGGACGAAAGCGCGCGAGCGCGTAAAAAGCCTTGATTGCGTAAATCGGTGACAAGATTTTTGAAGCCGTTCTCCAAGTCCTGGCGATTGTAAAAGCCCTTCGCTACGAGGGCTGAGCTGTTCTTGCGCACAAAGTTTTCGTAGTAGCGCGAATTGCGAGAAATTCGTCCGGAAACCTCGATTTTTTTGATCTTTACGCGCTTGCCTTCGTTGATCGTGTAATACACTTTCTTCAAATAAGTGCCGGCGGGATTCATGACCTTTGTGTCGATCTGAATATTAGGAAATCCCTTAGCCAAATACGCTCGGCGTAGACGCTCGGCACCTTCGCCCGCCGGATCGACGTTCTTGCGTTCCCGATTGCCAATATCTAGCGCGCGTTGCAAATCTGTCGCGGTCAGACGTCCATCTGTAGGCGGGGCAGGATCTTTCGTGTCGAAGGTTTTTCCAAGGAAATAGAATTCCCAACGGTAGGGTTCAAGCAATTCTATTTGTATAAAGGCTTCGGTCTTATTGTCATTGTACTTGGCCTCGGGCGGGGGAACCTCGGTGGCCAAGTAGCGATTATCGATAAGGAAGGCATCAATGTCGTTGATCAGTTTTTGTCCACGATCGGTGGTTAGCGGACGGTTTAATATGCCCCGGAAACGCGTCAGCATTCGGCTGCGCAGATCTGAATTGGACGTTTCGAAGTGCAGACCTTTGATTCGACAGGCCACACCTTCCTGAATATCGATGGCCAGGCGAATATTTTGCGATTCGGCTTTATTGAAACCCAACTCGACGACCGCGTTGAAATACCCGCGTTCTCCGTAAAGGTTTTTGACTTTCTCGGCGGCGGTTACCGCTTTCTTGCGGTCGAAGCGCTCGCCGACCTTGATCTCCATCACTTCGCGCAAGTCATCTTCGTCGATTTCCGACACCCCGGTGAAGACGATATCTTCGATCAAACGCAAAGGTTTGCCGATGATCTCGATTTGACCATTGTTTCTTTTCTCGACGAAGATGTTTTCGAAGGTGCCTTGACTCATCAGCACCCGGATCGCTTGGTCTAAGGTGGCATAGTCGGGTCCCGAAGTGCCGAACAAGGTGGGCAGCTCTTTGCGCAAGCGGGCCTCATCGGCGGGCGCCAGATCACGGAACTTCACCTGGGCGGCAGATACCGAACCCCCCAGGATAAGCAGCGCGAGAATGCAATAACGAAAATTGATCACTTAAACTGCACCTTGTATTCTAAATCCAAACCAAAAATACTTTGGCTGTTTTCGACCTTGTTTTCGGGAGCAGCCTCTTTTCCGTCCCACGACCCGATCACCGAGATATTCTTGTTCATCTTATACTCGACCTTCACTTCATTGGCAGGATTCGCGGCGAGCGTACTGCTGGCCGAGGCGCCGAATTTAGGAGTCCATTGTTTAGAAAGCGTGACTTTCGGCCTCGAAGCATTTTCCGGTGTCGGTTGCGAGGACGACACTTTCAGGTCAACGCCAAGGGAATCTTTGAAGCGCCGACCCCCGGCTTTTTGCAGAATCGCCGCGCCCACGGCGCTGGACGTGTTTGAGGCCTGTTGCTCAGAGGTGCTGTTGTCTAACTTAGTTCCGGTCACGCCCAAAGCCAATAGCGAAACGATCTCGCGCTGACTGAGCGGCGGCTGTGAAGCCAATGTAATGTTCGGCGTGGGTTTTGCTCGGCCCTGCACCAGAAGGGATACGTCGTACTGGTTTTCGGTCGAACGCTGTTGATCGTCTTGAACATTTTCGGTCACGCGGGCGTTAGCGGTCAGGTAGATTTTTGGATTGTCCGGCGGCATTTTTTCATATTCAACGAAACCCGAAGAGATCTCGAACGGTGTATCGCGAAAGAATACTTTTCCACCTGCGGCGGGAGTCAGCGTTCCCTCCAAAATCAGTCTTTCGGGTACGCCCGAGGCTTTAACGGATCCGCTCACTTGAGTCTGCAGCATAGAATTGTTGACCAAAACCGGATTTCGTAGATTCACATCGACCAAGAACGTGAATGGATTAAATGCTTCTTGGTACAAGAAGCGCGGTAGATAGGCGCTGGCCTTTACATTTTGTTCTGAACTGACCGGTTCACCGAATTCATAAATCACCTCTCCGCCATTCACCTGGTAATTGATGTCCATGGTGTAGGGGAACTGCGGCCCTCGGAGGGCAACCGTCCCCGAACCTCTGGTCCGGAAACCTTCGGGAACGTTCAATTTAACCTCAGTGAATGTGCCTTTCACGTCCACGGGTCGACTTCCACCTTCGAATGAGATTTTGCCATCGCCGGCAAGTTTACCCCCGGCCAAATCGGCGCGCACGGCATTTAGCAGGATTTGATTGTCATTGAACAAGATGTCCGCGCGTACGTTTGAAAACGGGTGATAGAATTCGGTGAACTTCGCGTACCCGCGTTCGATGTAAGCCGAACCGCTCAACGTGGGTTTAAGAAAAGTCCCGCGTAAATCCATCGAGAGGGCCGCGTAGCCGCGCAGATCGGCGATAAATGGCGTGAACAGACCTAAGAGCGAAAGATCCAGCTTACCATTCACCGAAGCATTGAGCAGATCTTTCTTAAGATTCACAAGATCTAGTTTTAGATAGCTGTCGCCTGAGGTTAGCGCAAAATTGTCCGAGTTGAAAACGCCGGCGCGAACATTCATTAGCATCGGCTTTTCGGCAGACATTTGCTTACCGCCTTTGCGAATCATAAATTCGTCAATTTTGACTTGGCCGTTTGAATTCCAAAATCCCCCGGTGGGGGATTGAAGATTGACGTCCATACTGACTTGAGTGTTGAAATCCAACTGCCGAGCGGATTTGGACACAAGAGAGAACGCCGTCGTGAAATCCCATTTTTTTGTCTTAAGCTTGAATAAAAATGGCGCTTGTTCATCGTAGGGAAATATAAAATCGGTCAGCATGGTGGATCCCAAAAATTGGCCAGATCCTGTCATGCGATCGTTCAAAAAAGTTAGTTTAAAAACGGATTCCTCGGCGGCTTGATCCCCCAGAACCACACGCGAAAGACGTCCATTCAATTCGATACGCGGCTTTGGCAACTGACCCTTGATCAGCACAGTCATGTCGGCCATTCCTTGTAAATCCAAGCCCAGCCCCAAAACATTTTCGGATTGCTCTAGGCGGAGGGCGCGCGCGACCACGACGGTGTCGATTTCGCCCTCGGGATTAATCTGGCCTTTGATTTCGGCTACTCCCGACGACTTAGTCATATGGATGCGTTCACTCTGCACCAGACCATTGATCGAACGCACGTTGAAGACAAATTCATCGAAGGTTTCTTTAGCAATTTCACCGCGAAAGAAGCTCGAAGTGACCGAGTAAGTCATTTTTCGAAACGAGAACGGGCCGAAGGCGTCTATCTTCCCTGTGCCGGTACCAAAAGCTTGGATGGGGAGTTGCAACTTGCGCTGAAACATCGACTGCAAATCGCGTAAGTCGACGAACGGAATATCACCCTTGATCTTTAAAGTTTTATTGCGCAAGTCCACCGCAACGTTACCGTTGTAGCGGCTGACCTGGTATTGACCAAGAATATTGTCGAAAGAAAGTGTCCCGGCTTTGTAAGCCACCTTCGACGACACTTGGCCTAGCGGGTAGTCTTCCAGCCAAAAATCTTTACCTTCGACGTTCATCGCGATGGTGGCCCAATCGGAATTTCCGGTGGTTGATCCCGTGATGACCGTTTGGCCTTCGAATTTTAGATTAGCAAGATTCTTCACGTCCGAAAAATCTACGCTCTCGCCAAAGTAATTGATCTTAAATCCCGTCTCGTAATTGACATTGCCGGAACTTGAACCCTTGGAGTTTTTGCCGACCTGAATATCTGCTTTGTACTCTACGTCTTTTGCCGTCACCTTGACCCCGCCTTGCGCGCGAAGATCAAGAACCTCGACAATGGTGTTTCGATTTGGCGCCCCGCCATGTACCCAGACACGGGGTGATTTGATCTTGGCCGTGCAATTCACTTCTAACGGATTCTTCAGCGAGCCCGCACAGTCGGCGTCGCCGCTGACTTGTAGAAACACGGGGACTTCCTTTTTTAGGCCAAGATTCTTGAGGAACTGCGAAAGTTCCATACCCGCGACCGAAACCTTTGTTGAGAACGTGGGGTGAGGTTCTAGATTCAGTTGGACTTTTTCCAAGCGCGCCTTGCCGGACGAGTTTGAAAGCTCAAGCAAGTCAGCCGTCACGCTTTTGGTGTCGGACAGCAATTTCCCTTTCACGCCGCCTACTACGTACTTATCAATCTTTACGTCTTGCGTGTCTAAATCGAGATCAAAGCGATAGCCCTTTCCCTTAAGCAATTCGAGTCCCAATTCTATTTCGGCGGCGCCGTTTAAAGTGGGAAGCTTTGGGTTCACGAAAAATATTTTTTCCCAAGTATTGAGATCAGGAAGCTCGAACTTGGCACGGGCATCGAAGGCCCCGTTATCCAAGCGACCGACCGAGAAATCGCCGTTAAAGCGGCCCGAAGCCACGACGTAGCTGTCATCGGCCTTTAATTTGAACGCCGAAATTTGAGCCTCTTCGGACTCAAACAAGGCCCGCAATTCCAATTGCACGTTCAGTGGCTGCACGGGGCCGCTGGGTTTAACTAAAATGCGGGGGGCTTGCATCTCGACTAAGAGTGATTGGTAGCGATTTTCGATCGCTAAATTCAGTTCGGCCACGCGGAACACTACATTCTGGGGATCGAGCCGCCCTTGAATCTGCACCCGCTCCAGAAGAACTTCATCAATCGGCAAACGGTAGATTTTGTCGAAATCTAGTTTGAATGATTTCGGATTCTTGCTTTCGAAAAGATCGGGCTTCAAAAAAATATTCAATTCAGAGTCACGGATGAAGATCTGACTGAGACGTACCTCACCGCGCAGTAAAGGCCAGAGCGCCAGGCGTGCGCCGGCTTCCTTAAGATGAGTCGGGGCGATGTATTTAGAAAGTGGCGGTTGTGCCATGATGCGCACGTCTTCCAGAACAATGCCTAGCGGAACTAAGTGAAAGTTCAATTTGCGGGCGAAGATGCGTAAGGGAGTGTGAAGTGCGCTCAAGCGCTCGACCTCCACCAACAAGACGGACTCAATTTTCGGCAAATGATAATTATAGCTGAAGCCTAGCAGAAAGCTGAATCCCGAAAGCAACAGAACGCGTACCAGCGTGCGGCGATGGATCATTCCCAGCTGACCCCCGCGGTCCATTCCAAGATCAAAGCATGGGCGGATCGGTAGTTCGAGCGCACGCGCACGATAGACTGCATGATTTCAAGGGCCGAGGACTGCTGACCTAAAGCCTGAAGACATTGTGCACGCAAGTACGATACGGCAAAGGTGCTTTCGGGATCTTCGATGTACTTCACTTCCAAAACGTTAATCAATTCTAGAGCTTCAATAAAGTAGCGGGCACCCACCAAAAATTCGGCTTTCAGCCAATCGTTCGATGCCGTGGTCGGCGCCCATGCCAGGATTTCGGCGGCCCGTGAGGGATCTTCCATAAACCAAAAGGCAATTGCCAGGTCCGAGGCGATATTACGATTTTCTAAAACCAGCTTTTCACCTTCACTCATAAAACAGCGAAGCATCTCGTCGTCGGCGCTTGACGGCGCCGTGCGCGT
>JBEIHA010000144.1:0-7717 GCA_040381635.1 Pseudobdellovibrionaceae bacterium | reverse complement strand
GTTCCAAAAGATCGGCTTCGACGTGAAGAAGCTTCGCCGCGTGGCGATCGGGCAGCTGACCTTAGGCACTTTGCAAAAAGGCGAATACGCTTTTCTAGATACTCTTGGGTTATCGCGCATCTTCCGCAAGCGCCGCGCGGAACTCGAAAAAATCAAGGCCGAGAAAAAAGCCGAAGTTGTGGAAAAGAAAAAAGCTTCGAGCGAGCGCTACCCGCGCAAAAAAGGCTTGAAGAAAAAATTCGGGAAGAAGAAATTTGAACCGAAGCGCGCTTTTCGATAGAGCGCGCCGGATCTCGCACTTATCGCCCAACCCCTCGTTGGATATCAAGATCCACTTCGCGATTTTTTATGCTTTGTAGTTTTTCGCCCTGCTTAAGTATCAAAGAGGTCCCCAATTGAACAGCCTCGGAGCTGCCATTGTTCATTTAATGAAACTGGTGGACCGTCTGCCGATAAGCTGAGAACAGTCCCGTTCCTCCAATTCATTTCGGAAATCACTTTAAGGTTGGGCAATGATCGCGCATCAGGGTTTCCGAGCTTCACTTCGACAGGGAATATCTGTCCTTTTGTTTCAACCAAAAAGTCAATCTCCTCACCATCACGAGTGCGCCAATAATGGACTTGAACTTCGAGCGCCCGATTCTGGAAGTGGCGAAAAATTTGACCCAGTAAATGAGTTTCAAGGGCGGCGCCGCCCATTGGACCCAGCCGAAGCATCTCTGCATCCCGCCAGCCAGCGAGATGAGTGGCAAGCCCTGCATCTAAAAAATACATTTTGGGACTTTTGATCAATCTCTTTGTTCTGTTTGAATGATAGGGATGAATCAGCTTCACGACAAAACTGCTTTCCAAGACACCTATCCATTCTTTTATCGTAACTGCCGTAACGCCGACATCGCGGGCAAGGTCATTGAAATTAACAATCTGTCCTGTTCTCAAAGCCGCCATTTTCACAAAAACTTCGAACTGCCGACGTTTTGTAATTCCCAATAGCTCTACAACATCGCGCTCAATGTAAGTCTGTATATAACTGTTGAGGTACAGGGCGCGTGTCGCTTCATCCGTCACGCCAGCTAATTTCGGAAATGTCGTCTCGATCAAAGAGCGGAAGTATTCTTTGGGTCCGTTTTTTGATTGCGTCTTTTCGTGATCCGATAAACCAAGAAGATTTAATATCGCAACTCGGCCCGCAAGTGATTCTTGCACTCCTGACATTATCTCGAAGCTTTGCGAACCCGTCAGCCAAATACTTCCAGGTGGCAAGCCTGCGTCGGCTAGCATCTTAATCCCACTCAAAAGCTGAGGAGCATATTGAATTTCGTCGATTGTGAATGGTGTTTTCAGCTCTTTTAGGAAAAGAACAGGATCTCGGGTAGCTCTCTCTCTGACCTGCAAATCATCTAAGTTTATGTACTGACGATCAGAGCTTGCACACCGCTGAAGCAATGAACTTTTACCCACTTGACGAGGTCCCAAAACAAGCCATATCGGAAACAACTGTAGCTGTGGCGCCCCTGGCACCAAAATGGGCTCAATATCTCTTTTAATCCAATTACTTGGCATTTCCATAGTGTACTATACTTTTGCCACAATTCAAGGCTTGATGGCGGGGAATTTGGGATCAATCCCAAGTTCGGGTGGGCGATGGACAACGCCAACCCCTCAGCCGAATCGCCACCTATAGGTGGCGATTCGCGCGAGGTGCACGCCCAAGGCCGCCGCACGAACACGCGGCCTAGTCTTCAGTGCCCAGTGTTGTCCCTTGCGCCTCATCCAAACGCTTAAACTCATCCCCAGTGGCGGCCTTCTTCTGCTTAGGTCGTTCGGAGAATTTCTTCGAATAAAGACGGTATTGCTCGTCGAATTCCTTCTGCCGTTCGCGCATATTGGAATCGAAGTCCTTGGACTGGGCGTTGATTTCAGCCTCAAAATTGCTACGGCGGGCACGCTCGTCCGAGGAAAACGAAAGTCGTTCCTTTTCTTGTTCCGCAAAGAATTCGCGCGTGGCTTTCGGGTCGCGCTTCTTCCTTAAAAATGAATCGCGCTTAGATTTCGCTTGCTCCAATTGTTTTTCACGGCGCTTTGTCTCTTCGGAACGATAGTCTTCGCGCAATTTTGTGACTTTATCGCGAAACGTGGTGCGCTTCTTCTGCAGCATCACGTTGAATTTATCGCGCACCATCTGCGGATTTTCGTTTCCTTGCTTCATCAGATTTAAAAACAAGGCTAGCTCGTCATTGGTCTTCTGAGTCTCTTGCGGAATATCTTTGCGAAGGCCGTCGAGTTCCGCGCGATCCGCCTTCAGCGTCATCTCTTCGGAAAGCTCTTGCTGAATGGTTTGCCGGTCTTCTTCACGTACCGCCGCCTGACGACGGGAAGCACACGCAGCAAGCAAGGAGGCGATAAACAAAGTGAAAGTGATTCGAACGATGAATTTCATGACTTAAGTGTAAAGGCTCTTAAGAAAGCCCTCAACAAGATAAGGTCAGCTTATTTTCTAAGTGCACGCTGAATATCGCGGTCGGCTTCGCGACTTTTTATGCTTTGTCGCTTATCGCCCTTCTTTTTGCCCCGGGCCAAAGCGATTTCGACCTTAGCCTTGCCTTTTTTGAAGTACATCTTCAGCGGAACGCACGAAAGACCCTTTTCGGTGATCGCCTTCTGGATTTTTTCAAGTTCGTGTTCGTGAAGCAAAAGCTTACGCAAACGTTCAGGTTCGTGATTATTGTAGCTTGAAGCCATGTACACATTGATATGCGCGTTTTGCAAATAGGCTTCATGCCCCTTAAACGCCACGTACGCGTCCTTTAGATTCACCTGCGCGGTCCGAAGGCTTTTGACCTCGCTGCCTTTTAAGACAAGACCGGCCTCGAATTTTTCGATGATCTCGTAGTCGAACCACGCCTTCTTGTTTTCGGTGATGATTTTAATGCTCATTGGCTCGTTTTAATTTCGCGGAAAAGTTCGACGAATTGGGCCGGGGTTAATTCCTCGGCACGCACGGTTTCTTTAAGTCCCAACCGCTGCAATGTGGCTTTATCCAACGATCCCGTCAGGTTTTTCAACAAAAACTTGCGGCGGAGGGCGAACGCGCGCTTAACGAACTTGAGGAACGGCAGGCCAAGGTTTTCCACCGGTTTTCTCTCGAAAGACAAGACCCGGCTGGCGATCTTGGGTGCTGGGTAAAAATCCCTGGGCGAAGCATCCGCCACCTTAAGCATTTTGAAATGCAATTGGGCCATCACGCTTAACATCCCGTATTCTTTGGTTCGAGGAAGGGCCGTCAGTCGCTGGGCCACTTCCTTTTGAAACATCAAGATCATCCAACGCAAATTCATAGGACCAAGACAGCGATCAATCACGATGCTGGTGGAGATCTGGTACGGCAGATTGCTCACCAACAAAGAATCGGGCGGCAGATTCATTTTCTCCCAATCCAACTTCAAGGCGTCGCCCGCGACGATCGGGGTTTGCTCTAAGCTTAGCCAGTACGCGATCAGATCGGGATCCAATTCAATCAGTTTAGGTTTTAGTCCGGCCTCTAGCATCGGTTCGGTGATGGCGCCCAGGCCCGGACCGATTTCGATCAGTTCGCTGAATTTACGCTCTTTGACCGCGCTGACAATTTTTCCGATCACTTGTTGGTTGATCAAAAAATTCTGACCGAAGGCTTTCTTAGGCTGCAGTCGCATTTTCTCGAGGCGAGCTTTCAAAAGAACGGCGCTCAAGCGGGTAACCAATCCGAAGGTAGCGAGCTGGCCGAGGGCGAAAGCTCTTGCGTGGCGACTATTCCTGAATTGAATTTCAAAAGACCAGCGTAGGCGATCATCGCCGCGTTGTCAGTGCAGTAGCGAAGCGGCGGAAGTGCCAAGATCGCATTGTTGATTAGCGCCGCCTCCTGCGCCTTGGCGCGAAGACCGGAGTTTGCCGAAACGCCCCCGGTGATCGTCCAATTCTTTAACTTTGTCTGGCGCGCGGCTTTGATCAATTTATGGACCAAGACTTCGACAATCGCGTCTTGGTAGGAAGCCGCGAGATCCGCCTTCTTTTCTTCTAAAAGATCCGCCGGGATTTTTTCGATCTCGCGCAGGGCGGCTGTTTTTAAGCCCGAAAATGAAAAATCCAAATTGTCTTCGTGAATCAAGGGCCGAGGAAATTTAAAGGCGCACCTATTCCCGGTTTGCGCAAGCTTATCTACGGCGACTCCACCAGGAAAACCCAGCTTCAGCATCTTCGCCAATTTATCGAAAGCTTCACCGGCCGCATCGTCAATCGTCTTACCCAACAATTTATATTTACCCGGCCCCATCACATGAAAAAGATGCGTGTGCCCACCGCTGACGGCCAAACCTAAATAAGGAAATTCAAACCCCTTTGGGGGTGCGTACGCTTTGTCTTTCAACAGCGCGGCCAACAGGTGGCCCTCAATGTGATTGACGTCCACGATCGGAATGCTCTTGGCCATGCTTAAGGCCTTCGCCGTCACCACTCCCACCAACAGTGATCCGATCAAGCCTGGCCTTGAGGTTACCGCAATGGCCTTGATGTCACTCCAAGTGACGGAAGCTTCGCTCAGCGCTTGGTCAATAATGGGAATGAGATTTTCGGTGTGCTGTCGGCTGGCCACTTCGGGGACCACGCCGCCGAAGGGGCGGTGCTGGGCATCTTGGTTCGCCGACACCAAAGCGCGTACGAAACCCTCCCCGTCGACGACGGCGACGGAGGTGTCGTCACAACTGGTTTCGAGGCCTAGAATCAAGCCCGGCTCATTTCAACGTTTTCATCCGAAAGGCGGCCTTCTTGGCCTCTTTGGATTTCGGGAACTTCGATATGACTTCATCGAAGAAAGCTTTGGCTTCTTCTTTCATTTTTAGTTCTTGGAAAGCGACGCCAATCTTGTAAGTCGAATCGGCGTACATTTTTCCCTTAGGATAGGTGTCGCGGTACTTTTGGTAAGAGACGATGGCCTCTTTCCATTTTTTAGCGATGAAAAGATCTTCGCCTTCGTCATAAGCCGTTTTTCCCTTACCACTGATGGCCCCGGCGATAGATCCGGCCGAAGGCGTGGGCTTAGGCTCGGCCGAAGCGGCTTTCACCGTGGCCAGTTCTTGCTCGAGAGAAGCGATCTTGGCTTCCATCTTGCGCAACTCTTCTTCGTAAGCCGTAAACTTTTGATCGGCGTACTTCGCCATATCGGTGACGCTTTTTTTCTCACCTTCATTGGCCGCATTGATTTGACCCATCTGGTTTTCGATGGTGTCGACACGACCATTGAGCTGGCGAAATTGATCGTCATAATCTTCGGTGCGCGCCACGGCCGCGGCCGCCTTAGGTTCTTTGAACTCCTTAGGCGCCTCAGACTTGGGCCGACTGCCATCGCCTCTTAGTTCCGAGCGAGTTTTCAAGGCAACACAACCACCGGTCAAAGCCGAGGCCAGAATCAACAAAACCAATTGTTTCATGGGAAGCTGTCTCCACTTTGGAATTTTTTAAGCCGGGTGGCATTTTCGGCGCGCTCGGCGTATTCGATAGCTCTTAAGAAATGGGATTGAGCGTCTTTGAAATCGGCGTCTTTGAAAGTCTTGGCGCCGTTGCGGTAACTTTCCTCAGCGCGATTCCAAAGACCTGTAGAAAAACGGGCGCTGTCCACCTCTTGCGCCGCACGCACAGCCGCGCGGGCCAGAACGTATTCTTCATACGGAGCCGGTGGGGCAATCACGCAGGCCGATAACCCCAGGAGCAAGATTAACGAACAAGCGGTAACAAGCTTGTTACCGCTCAATATCTTACTGAGTGAGCGGTACAAAATTGGCGCGGCGATTTTTCGCATAAGCGTCTTCGGATTCTCCGTTTACGATCGGTTTTTCTTCGCCGTAGCTAATGATGGTCATGCGTTTTGAATCAACGCCCAAGCTCACCAAGTAGTTCTTTACGGATTTGGCGCGTCGTTCGCCCAAAGCCAAATTGTACTCTACAGAACCGCGGCTGTCGCAATGTCCTTCGATTTGCACGGTGGCATTTCCCTTTCCTTTGATCCATTCCGCATTTTCAGCAAGGCGGCGACGTGAATCGCTGGAGAGGGTCGCCGAGTCGTAATCAAAATTGACCGAGGAAAGTCCTGGGATCTTGCCGGAGTCTGAACCGGTAGCGTCAAAGGCGCCTGCATCACCCGAGGTGATGTTAGAATCCAGCGTCCCGCCCTCGGTGCCACCGATAGGTGCCGTTCCTTCCCCCGTTTTCTTTTTGGAACCGCAGGAGACCGACAGTGCCAAAGAGGCCGTGAAGACTACCAGTACTGAAAAGCTTTTTAACATGATGCATTCTCCTTATTGAATTTGCTTAGTATTTTTGAATCTCCGGATGTGGAAGTCCACCCCTGTCGCTCAGCAGCGTATGGATCTCGGACGGCTTTGTCCATGTCTACCTTCGCTATTCGATCCTATACCGTGCGCGGGCTTGCAAGGACTTCGGGCAAACCAAAGGAGGTTTAGAATGAGTAAGTCCATGAACCGAGTTTTTTTGATGGGGCATATCGGGCACAAACCCGAAATGCGCACCTCGAAGGAGGGAAAGCCGTTCGCGCGCCTGCGCCTGGCCACAGCACGCTATCGCGGCCCCGATCTTCCCGAAACCACCGACTGGCATTCGGTTTTCGTCTACGGCAATGAAGCCGACGCGTGCGTGAAGTATCTCGAAAAAGGCGCTATGGTCTTTGTTGAGGGCAATATCCGCTACTGGGACAACGGCGAAGAGGACAAGAACCGCTACCAACAGGCGATCACGGCCGATCAGATCCGCTTTATCACCTACAGCGGGCGCCCAAGCCTTGAGAATGTTGACAATTCAGGCCTCGCGCGAAATCATAATGCTGTGGCGCATCTTTAATCATAAGACGCGCTAACCGGGACCCCCGGTTCGGGGGTCCTTTGATATCGAGGGGGTCAGTCGGTGGAAAAACTCAGTTGGATCAAAGAGCTTGTTTTAGCCGAACAACAAATGGAAGAAGCGGGCGTCGTCGACATGGCAGCCGGATTCGATCCCGCCCGCCAGGTGGAGGAAGCCACCACCGAATTTATCCAAGATCTTAAGGCCGGCTTTGTTGAAGCGGCTTCGGCGTTCAATCAGCTCAAGGGTTCTACTCACGGCCACATCCGCATCTACGGAATCTCAAAAACCAAAGCGGATTTCATGTTGTTCCGCAACGGCTACAAACTGATATTTTCCATGCGCCAGCCTGGGCTGATTACCGTCGCCCACTCCAATGCGGGCGCTCATTATATCCCCGGCCAAGCCAAGCCCGAAGACACCCCGGCGCAAGATATGCTGCGCGCGTCGTGGGGTGCTTTTGGACAATTGATCTGGACCTACAACGAACACGAAATCAATATCGACTATTTGATCCGGTATTACGCCAGCCGCTTCGTTAAAGACTCCGCCCGGTAAAGGTACCTGAGAGCTTTAACGACGCTGAATCAATTGATCCAACTTGCCCAGAAAATGAGAGCGGTCCCTTTTTTCCATGGGTGCCGGTCCGCCACGGAGTTCCCCCATCTGACGAAGCTTTTCGGCCAGTTCGCGGTTGGCCACGGCATTGCCGATGTTGTCTTCATTCCATTCGGACCCTTTTGGACCAAGCGCGAAAACCTTTTTTTCAACCAAGCGCGCGGCCAAAAGAATATCTGAAGTCACGACGATGTCTTTGGGCAAAGAGTTTTCC
>JBEIHA010000143.1:0-7764 GCA_040381635.1 Pseudobdellovibrionaceae bacterium | reverse complement strand
GGTATGTCCTCGTAAGCTCGAGCTTTTCCCAATTGACGTGATCAACCGGCATTTGTCTCAAATGCGGAATGGAAGTATCTGTTTAAGCATGAATTCGGGATCCCTAAGAAAATGAGAATTGACGTGGCCCCAAAGGACAAATTCGTTCTTCGTACCGCTGGCATTTTCCTGCGGGACGAATCCGTACTGCTTCACCGCGCCGAACATGAAGATATTTGGGCCTTGCCCGGAGGGGGATGCGAGTTCTTTGAAGATACGAAGGAAGCCCTCGTCCGAGAAATGAATGAGGAATTGAATGCATCCATTCAAGTAAATCAGCTCGCGTTTTCGGTTGAAAATTTCTTTCAATGGAATGGAAAAAGAGCCCACGAAATTGGCTTCTACTATTTAACCGAGTTTATTGAAGCCGCTTCTCATTTCTACGACTAAGCGCGCTCGGCGCGAATATCTACAATCTCGCCGTCTTCAACATCAAAGCTAATCTGAATGGGATTGCAGCAGACCTGGCAATCTTCAACATAAGACTGCGCGCCGTAAAGTTCTTCGAGCACCATCGATATGCTTTCGCCGCAAAACGGACAAGTGAAGAACTTTTCGGACTCAAACTCCATCTTTTTTGCGTGCCTGAACGTTCACGTACCAAGAGCTTAAGCCCGCGGTCGTCAGAATCGAAACGATAACCAAGAGTGAAACCCAAGATGGGATCTTCACGAAGTCCACGATGAGCATCTTCGTCCCGATGAACGCCAGAATCGCAGCGAGACCTGGTTTCAAATATCTCAATTCATTCAAACCGTCGGCCAAGACAAAATAAAGCGCACGCAGACCAAGGACCGCCAAAATATTCGATGCAAAGGCTACGAACGCATCTTGCGTAACCGCGAATACCGCTGGGATGGAGTCGACTGCAAAAACCAAATCCGTCGCTTCGATCACGACTAGCGCCATAAAAAGCGGCGTGACCTTTCGAACCCCGTCCTCGACCACAAAGAAATTGGATCCATGGTATTTTTCGGTGGTGGGAAGAAAGCGTCTCATCAAACGTAACGACCAATTTTCTTTTGTATCAATGTGATCATCGGTATTGCGCAAAAAATTGATGGCTGTAACTACCAAAATCAAACCGAAAACATAGAGAATCCAATGGAAGTGATGCAGCAGTTGGGCACCCAGAATAATAAAGAAGGCTCTCATTAGGATGGCGCCCAAGACTCCGTAAAACAAAACACGATGCTGGTACTGAGCTGGAACTTTGAAAGATCCAAAAATCAACAAGATCACGAACAGATTATCAACACTTAAGCTTTTTTCGACTAAGTAGCCGGTCAGGAATTCCAGGCCAAGTTGGGTGCCGTAAGAATACGCAAACCAAGCATTGAACATCAAGGCGACGGTAATCCACAACCCGCTCTCAAGTAGAGCCGCTTTTCGCGAAACCTTATGATGGCCCCGGCCGAAGAGACTTAAATCGATCGCCAGCAAAATGACGACGCCGATAGTGAACGCAACCCATAACCATGACGGAGCAACTGTTAAACCCATGCACTCACCTTACGTGTCCCATTCCGTTAAAAATATTTAATAAAAGAGAAGACTATCCTTTGCCAAATACAAAGTAAAACTAATGGAGCGTGAACGATTCAAAGAGCTTCGCGGCAATCGGGTTTTCGACTTTACGTTCGGCTGAAACAAGCCAGACTTCTTCGTGCACACCTTTTAAGCGCCCGATGCGCTTCAAACCCTCCACTTCCCCGACCTCCGAAAGCGGCGCAAGACCCAATCCGTGTGAAGCCAAAAGAGTTTGCAGCGAAGTGTCTTGCGTTTCGGCCACCGCGTGAATGGTGATGTCCTGCAATTTGAAGTAATGATTCAGATCGTGGCGCAATTTTGAATGCAAAGTCGGCATCACCATGGGCTTACCCTCAAGTGATTTCGGGAATGATTTTCTCAAGGTCTGGTATTTTTCCGATCCGTAAATCGAAACCGGAAGCTTCGCCACGGATTTGGAAAAAACCTGACTACTTTCGCCCGCAGGCGCCGGGAAGTTCGATAAGATCAAATCGATACGGTGGGCGTAAAGCTCGCGAAAGAGCTCATCGCCCTTGCCTTCTAAAATTGAGACGGTGCAAGGCCCCGCTTTGTAGGCCTCCATCACCAAGGCCAGGGTCACGCTCTTCGGCACGCTGTCCAACGCCCCGATCTGCAAATGAGTTTGATTATTGAGCGAGCGGTCTTGAAGAACCTCGAGCATCTCGTCACCTAAACGAAAAATCTCGTTGGCGTAGTCCAGCGCAGCACGCCCGGCCTCGGTCAAAACCATTTTTCGGTTGCGCCGTTCAAAAAGGGGCTTGCCGACCATCTCCTCCAGCTGCTTTAACTGCAGGCTCAAGGTCGGTTGGCCCAAGCGCAGTTTTTCGGCCGCCTTGGCAATACCGCCTTCGTTGGCGATCACGCGGAAGTAAAAAAGATGATGGTAGTTGAGCCACTGCATTGGCATTCCTGCTTTGTTTAAATAAAAGTAAAGCGTCTAACTTATCGTCTTTTAAAATGTATTGGTCAATAGTAGGATAACCTTTGTACTGGAGGTACAATTTATGGCTTGGATTAAGAGAATAGGTCTTTTTCTGACTGTGAACATCCTGGTGATGATCACGATCTCTTTCATACTTAACCTTCTGGGCGTCGGTAATTACCTGACTCCGAATGGCTTGGACATGAACTCTCTCATGATCTTCTGTTTGGTTTGGGGTATGGGCGGTGCGTTTATCTCCCTAGCCATCTCGCGAATAATGGCTAAATGGATGATGGGGGTCAAAGTCATACCCACCGACGTGCGCGATCCCCAGCTACGTGAACTGGTGCAAACCGTTCATCAACTGGCGCAGGCCGCTGGTCTGCCCAAGATGCCCGAGGTTGGGATTTACGAATCGCCGGAAGTGAACGCTTTCGCTACGGGCCCGACGAAGTCCAGGTCACTGGTGGCAGTGTCTAGCGGATTGCTCGAGCGTATGAGCCCCGATCAGGTGAAGGGCGTACTCGGACACGAGGTGGCCCATATCGCGAACGGCGACATGGTGACCATGACGCTGATTCAAGGTGTGGTAAATGCCTTCGTGATGTTCTTAGCCCGAATCATCGCCTACGGCCTGACCATGGCGCGTGGGAACGACAACGAAGAATCGCAGGGCAGCCCGATGATGTTCCATATCGTCACGTTTGTGCTCGAGATGGTCTTTATGGTTCTGGGATCGATCGTGGTGTCATGGTTCTCGCGCTACCGTGAGTACCGCGCCGACATCGGCGGTGCTCGAATTGCCGGTCGAGAGAACATGATCTCGGCCCTACAAGGCCTGCAAAGAACCGTTATGGAACCAGTAGATCCGGCCCATTCCCAACCGGCGATCGCTTCGATGAAGATTTCGTCCAAACCCGGTGGTTTCGCGGCGCTATTCTCGACACACCCGCCGCTCGAGCAGCGGATTGAGCGCCTGAAAACCGCACGAATCTAAACCAACTTTAGGTATAGATTTAGACGATCCAATACTATTTTCATAAAAGGGCCCAGACGGGCCCTTTTCTTTTTGAGTCCAACCTATTTTAAATAATTTGTGATACACCGTTTCCTCAATCGCAAAAGAAGATATAGGTAGGACCGTTTTGGAAACTTTCAAAGAACTTGAACTAGCCCCTGAAATTCAACGCGCCATCGACGAAATGTGATATACAAAACCTAGCCCCATTCAGGCGCAAGCTTTGCCCATTTTGCTCGGTGAAAACACAGACTTCATCGGTTTGGCCGCGACCGGCACGGGCAAGACCGCCGCTTTTGCGATTCCTTTGTTATCAAAAATCGACCCGACCGTTAAAGGTGTACAGGCCATTATTCTTTGCCCCACTCGCGAGCTTTGCATGCAGGTCTCGGGACAAGTGAATCTATTAGGCAAACACAAAGGCATTCAGTCGCTGCCCATCTACGGTGGCGCCGGCTACGACGAACAATTACGCGGATTAAAGCGCGGTGTACCCGTCGTGGTGGGAACTCCTGGCCGCGTGATCGATCATTTGAATCGCAAAACCTTGCACTTAGATAAAGTACAGATCGTCGTGTTGGACGAAGCCGACGAAATGATTTCGATGGGTTTCCGCGAAGACATGGAAACCATCTTGGCCAGCGTGCCCGAAGACCAAAACAAAACCTGGTTGTTTTCCGCAACCATGAGCGGTCCCGTGCGCAAAGTCGCCGATCAATTTTTGACTAAACCTAAGCAAGTGCAAGTGAACCGCACCGAAATGCTTTCGAGCGGCGTCGAACAAATCTGCTACATGGTCCAAGAGAAAAACAAACCCGAAGTTTTATGCAAACTGATTGATGCGGCCGATGATTTCTACGGCGTCATTTTTTGCCAAATGAAGTCCTTGGTCGTGGACCTAACCTCGTACCTGACTGATCGCGGCTACAAAGTCGACTGCCTGCACGGGGACATGAGCCAAGCGGCGCGCGAAACAGCGATGCTTGCATTTCGCCAGAAGCGTAAGAAAATTTTGGTTTGCACGGATGTGGCCTCGCGCGGTTTGGATGTCAAAGACATCACTCACGTGGTGAACTATTCACTGCCCCGTGAACTCGACAGTTACGTTCACCGTATTGGGCGCACCGCCCGCAGCGGAAAAACCGGGATCGCGATCGCCTTGGTTACGCCTATGCATCGCTACCTGTTGAATAAAATCGAAGCTTTAACGAAGAGCCAGTTTATCGAAGGCACGATTCCCACTCGTAAAGAAATCGGGATGAAAAAGATCGCGCAGATGTTGCCGCAGTTCACCGCGGACAAAAATGTTGAGCGCGCGCAAGCTCTGCTGGATCAAACTTGGAAAGATGCCCTGGCTTCGATGACGGCTGAAGAAGTGGCCGCACGCTTTTTGTCGATGACCTACCCTTGGGTTTTCATCGACGAAGTCCGCCCGCCTTCGATGGAGCGTTCGAACACCAAAGCTTCGTTCGAAGGCCCGCGTCGTGATGATGATCGCCGTGGAAGTGGACGTCCGGCTAGTGGACGTCCGGCTCGAGGACCGCGGGATGATCGCGGCGAGCGCCGCGAATACCGCAGCGAACGGCCTGAACACCCGGCCTTTAAGCGCGAAGACAGCCGCCCGTCGTCTTACGGCGACCGCCGCGGAACCACGAACTTTACTCGCGAAGATCGTGAAGCTCCGCGCAAAGAGCGCGCAGCGAAGTTTCAATCTTTCAAGAAAGACTCCGGTGGAACTCGCTCCCCCCGCGAAGAGCGCTTCGCTCTTGGTGGAGAAAAGCGCAAAGCCAAGTCAGATTTCGATAAAGGCCCATTTGCTAAATTCGCCAAAGGTGCCGGCGGCGCTAAAAAGAAGTCGAATGCCGATTCACCTCCGCGTCGACGCTCGATCGAAGCCACATAACCGGATAAGTAGTATTCATGATCAGCACAACCAATGTTTCCTTACGTTTCGGTGGCAAAAAATTGTTCGAGGACGTGAACGTCAAGTTCACGCCCGGCAATTGCTACGGACTGATCGGCGCGAACGGCGCGGGCAAGACGACTTTCCTTAAAATCCTGTCGAAAGAGATCGAACCCAACACCGGTGAAGTCATCATCCCCGGAAACATGCGACTGTCCGTATTGAAGCAAAATCATAATGCTTACGATGACTTTGAGGTCTTGAAGACCGTGATGATGGGCAACGAAAAGCTCTTCAAGATTATCGCTGAAAAAGACGCCCTGTACGCGAAACCCGATTTTGGCGACGCCGACGGTGAGCGGGCCTCGATCCTCGAAACCGAATTTGCGGAGCTCAACGGCTGGAACGCCGAAGCCGACGCGGGATCCATGCTCGAAGGCCTTGGGATTCCGGTTTCTCTGCACACAAAATTGATGAAGGAATTGGGCCCCGGTCAGAAGATCAAAGTTTTGTTGGCCCAGGCCCTTTTTGGTCAGCCGGACATCTTGTTGCTGGATGAGCCGACGAACGACTTGGATATTTACGCGATTCAATGGCTCGAAGAATTTCTTTATAATTTCGAAAACACGGTCATCGTGGTCAGCCACGATCGTCATTTCTTAAACAAAGTCTGCACGCATATGGCAGACATCGATTATTCAAAGATCACGGTTTACACCGGCAATTACGATTTTTGGAGGCAAGCTTCGGAATTGAACCAGCGCATGCGCTCCGATCAAAACCGCAAGACGTCCGAAAAAGCGGAAGAGCTAAAGGCCTTTATTCGCCGCTTTAGCGCCAATGCTTCGAAATCAAGGCAGGCGTCTTCTAGGTCCAAGCAGCTCGAAAAATTGGACTTAAGTGAACTTCCGATCTCGACGCGTAAAACGCCCTTTGTCGGTTTTGAATCTAAGCGCGAAGCCGGGAAAGACATTTTGAGCGTCGATAAGCTAAGCAAAATAGTGAACGGCGAACCTTTGTTAAAGAACGTCAGCTTCAGCGTGCAAAAGGGCGATAAGATCGTTCTACTGGGTCGCAATGATTTGGCAAAGACGGCGTTGCTGGATATTTTGGGCGGCGAATCTGAAGCGGACTCAGGGTCCGCCACTTGGGGCGTCACCACCACGGTTGGTTATTTCCCGACCGACAATAGCAAGTACTTCAACGTCGAAATGCCGACGCTGGTGGATTGGCTGCGTCAGTATTCAGAAGAAAAGGACGAAGCTTTCTTGCGCGGATTCCTTGGCCGCATGCTCTTTAGCCGTGACGAAGCCTTGAAAAAGCCCAGCGTTTTGTCCGGAGGCGAAAAGGTCCGCTGTATGCTTTCAAAAATTATGTTGAGCGGCGCCAACGTACTGTTGCTTGATGGACCGACCTCCCACTTAGATTTGGAATCCATCACCGCGGTCAACGAAGGCATTCAGCGCTTTCCCGGCACGGTGATTTTCACCTCGCATGATCATGAATTTATCCAGACCTGCGCCAATCGCATTATTGAACTCGATGCCGATACAGGCGGCGTGAAAGACGATGACCGCATCACCTACGACGAATACATCGAATCGCGCAAACCCAGTCACGGGATCTCGGCCCAGGTCTAAAGTCTAAGCCCCCAATTGTTTGCGAAAGCCTGCCGCTTACGCCAGACTATGAGTCATGGCTAAATCCAAATTGAAGTTAGAAAGATGGGTCGTTAAGGTCGGCAGCAAAATGGTTTGCGACGGCGGTCCATTACTTATGCGCGTTTGGATGCAGCAGGTTTGCGACCTACGGAAGAAACACAATGTCGAAGTCATTTGGGTTTCTTCCGGCGCGATCGCTTGGGCTACAGGCCGAACCAATTTCAATGCCGCAAGCAAAACCTTGCCGCAAAAGCAGGCTCTAAGCGCGATTGGTCAGCCATTGATTATGGATCAATACAATCTAGCTCTGCAAACGACGGGCTTATTAGGATCACAAGTTTTGCTTACCGCCGGTGACATGAAAGACAAAGTCCGCCGTCAAAATTTGCAAAACACTTTGAATGAACTTTTGCGCTGGCAAGTGATCCCCATTTTAAACGAAAACGACGCCGTATCGACCGAAGAGATCAAGTTTGGCGACAACGATTCGCTGGCCAGCCAAGTGGCCGTTATGATGAAGGCCAAGCGTTTGGTCTTAATGACCGACGTCGACGGACTTTTTGATAAAGATCCCAATTCTCATTTGGACGCGCGTCTGATCGCTTACCGCAAGAAGCTGGCTTCCGCCGATCTGAAGCTTGCGAACCCAAAGGTAAAATCCAAATTGGGG
>JBEIHA010000142.1:0-7826 GCA_040381635.1 Pseudobdellovibrionaceae bacterium | reverse complement strand
TTGGGAATTCTCACCGAAGAGGGCGTGCGGATTGAAGCGCAAGCGGTCGTGATCACCACCGGCACCTTCATGAATGCAGTCATGCACATTGGTATGAAGAAGATTGAGGGCGGAAGAGTAGGCGACAAAGCGACTCGCGGAATTTCGAATCAACTTCGCGAGCATGGCTTTCGGGTGACTCGGTTGAAGACAGGCACCCCGGCCAGGTTGGACCGTGATTCCATCGATTGGTCGAAAACCATTCCCCAATACGGCGACGAAAAATTCATGCCGTTTAGTTTTCGCAGCCCGAAGCAGGTTCAGCAAAAACAGATCGCCTGTTTTTTAAGTTATACGAATGAGCGGACCCACGACATCATCCGCAGCAATCTGGATAAATCCCCGATGTTCATGGGTGTGATCGAAGGAATAGGGCCGCGCTATTGTCCGTCGATTGAAGATAAGGTTACGCGCTTCGTGGATAAGGATAAGCACCAGACTTTTCTCGAGCCCGAAGGATTGACGACGAATTCGATTTATTTGCAGGGGATTTCTACCTGCCTACCCGAGGATATTCAGTACGAATTTTTACGGACGATCCCGGGCCTTGAAAACGTGAAGATGCTGAAGCCGGGGTATGCGGTCGAATACGATTTTATTGAACCAACTCAGATTCATCACACTCTTGAAACTCGATCGATCAATAATTTATATTTAGCCGGACAAATCAACGGAACCAGTGGTTACGAGGAAGCCGCAGCTCAAGGACTTTTGGCTGGGGCGAATGCAGGCCTAAAGATCTTGGGTAAGGATCCTCTGATCCTTCGACGTGACCAAGCCTACATGGGAGTTTTGGTCGATGATCTGGTTTGCAAAGGCACGAAAGAGCCTTACCGGATGATGACTTCCCGAGCCGAGTTCCGACTTGTTTTAAGAGAAGATAATACTATCGAGCGCTTATCTGGGGTCGCCCACAAGGCCGGTCTGATTTCATCGGAAGATTTTGACGATTTGAATGGACTTATGGTCCGTAGACAGAAGCTGCTGAGTGATTTGGAGTCCATTCAGATCGTTCCGAATGCCGAAACCCAGGCAAAGCTGATTGAACTGAACACGCCGGTTATCAATAAACCATTAAAGGCCGCAGACTTGCTTCGCCGCGACGAGATTGATTGTTTGGATATGCGACGCTTCGGCGTCGATGTGGACGAGGATGAAAACATCCATTCACCAGTTGAGATTCACGTAAAGTACTCGGGCTACATCCTTCGTCAGAATGAAATGGTCGATCAAGCTCGAAAATTGGAAGACATGCACTTGCCAGTGGAGTTGCCCTACGAATCCGTTCGCGGTCTTTCTCGAGAAGAGGTTGAAAAGTTGAATCGGATTCAGCCCTTGTCGTTGGGTCAGGCCCAAAGAATTAGCGGAGTGAATCCCTCCGCGATTCAGGCTATACTGGTCTATCTCAAAGGGCGCGAACGAGCAGTTCACTCCCAACAGGAGCCAATCATTTGAGCACTCGGTTTCCCCCAGCCCGATTCCCCATAGCTAAACAAGATAAGTCTAATGCAGAACCCAAGGCCGATAACGCACTATGGCGTATCCCTCAGTGGTTTCCTCAGTTAGATGGCGTTCTTGCCGAACAACTGCGGCTTTATCACTCGGAACTATTGAAGTTCAATGTTCGATTGAATCTGGTGTCCCGAAGCACAGAGCGTGAAGCGGATGAAATTCATTTTGCTGACTGTATTCTGGCGGGATTGGCTCTGTCCAAGGTGAAGTTGGACAAGCCTGTGTACGATCTTGGCTCTGGCAACGGCCTACCCGGCCTAGTGATGGCGTTGATGAGACCGGATTCTCAGTTCTTGTTGGTGGAGAGCGACTCACGCAAGTGTGAGTTTCTCAAACACATGATTGCCGTTTTGAATATCCGTAACTGCCGAGTATTGAATGTGCGTCTGGAAACTTTGAAGTCGTCCGAAATGAGCCTGGCGATGTCACGCGGCTTCGCGAATATTTCCAAGACCCTTCTTGCTGTTAACAAGTGTTTTACCAAGGGCGGCCGTTTTTATCATCTCAAGGGCTCAAACTGGGGTACAGAAATCGCTGCGATCCCCACCCAGATTATATCTTTGTGGTCGCCCGAGCTGGTTTCGGAATACAGCCTGCCGGATACACAAGCTCGTCGAAGCGTCGTTTGTACCACTAAGGATTGATTGGATACGTGAGTGAGTAGTCATGTTCCACGTGGAACATGGGAGAATCAGTGCCCCCCGGCTGCAGGCTCGGCCTTTGGCTTTTCCGGAACACTTCCCGGGAGTCGGTCCTGAAGCTTGGGTACTCGTGCCGCCCAGTTTCTATTCGCTTCCTGGAGGCGAGTATTCACTAGATAGTCAGAGTATTCACGCGGATCTGGCCAGGGCCTCTGCTCAGTGAAGGCCTTCTTATAGGAGATTCTAGCCGTCAGCTTGCGGCGTTCTGCCCGAATCCGATAATATCGCGCCAACTGCTCCGCATTCATCAGCTTGAGTTTCTCCTTGGAGAGCTCCATCTGGGAATTCTTAATCTCGATGGTACGAGCTTCCGCCTTTGCGAGAGCTTCTTCGATCACGAGGATCTTAGCTTTCGATTCCTCGTAGTTCTTCTGATAGGCCGCATGCCGGGCAGACAGATCCTTCCAAATAGGATCTATCAACTCGGGATTCGGATCCTCCTTCTTGCAGCCCATCAACGCCAAAGACAGCGTGAGTGTCATAACAAGTTGAAGTATGGAGCGGATCATTTTCGGTGGACTCCCGTAGTTCTACATGGAACAATCGGCAAGATTTACATAGATATTGAGCATTCCCATCAATATATGCATCAAAGACGAGGAACATCAGCATGGCGAGAATCATTTGTGTGGCTAACCAGAAGGGCGGAGTAGGCAAAACCACGACCTCGGTCAATCTAGCCGCGGCTCTTACTCTCCTGGGTAAGCGAGTACTCATTGTAGACATGGATCCACAGGGCAACGCGTCAAGTGGCCTTGGTATCAAGAGATATGAGAATCAAGAGGCCAATATTTACCAGGTGCTTATTGGTGAAAAGGCTATTCACGAGACTATCCAGGCTACTCAAGTGACTAACCTCGACATTATTCCTGCAAATCCAGACTTGGTCGGGGCAGAAATCGAGCTTGTGGATATGCCTCAGCGCGAATTTCGTCTGAAGGCGGCCCTTCATCAGATCAAGGCCACTTATCATTACATTTTGATCGATTGCCCCCCTTCGCTGGGCCTTTTGACCGTGAATTCCCTCTCCGCGGCCGAGACTTTTCTTGTTCCGCTGCAGTGCGAGTACTATGCACTAGAGGGGCTCAGTCAGCTGCTCAATACCGCTGGATTAATTAAGAAATCTCTAAACCCGGAGCTCCGCATCGAAGGTATTTGCCTGACCATGTTCGACGCCCGAAACAACCTTTCTCATCAAGTGGTGGCCGAGATTCAAAACCACTTCGGCGATAAGGTTTTCTCGGCCATTATTCCCAGGAACGTTCGCTTGTCCGAAGCTCCGTCTCACGGGCAGACCATTTTTCAGTACGATCCAAAAAGTTTGGGAGCCAAAAAATATCGCGAACTCGCGGAAGAATTGGATCTAAGAGTTTACGGTCGGACTGCGCCAACTGAGCCCCTAGTTACCGAAATCATTCCGGAAGAAATTTCTCTTCCTGAAATTGAGACAAATACTGCCGCCTACGCTGAAGCTTCGGCCCCCGCCGTCGTGGATCTTGGCGAAATGACGGACGAAGAGCTCGAACTTTTAACCGCCCCGAATCGCGAGGGAGACCTCCATGTCTGACGCACAAACGGCTAAAACTCCTAAACAGGCAAAGGGCTTGGGCCGTGGACTAGGCTCCCTGCTAGGTAATTCGGGCGAAGGTGCCTTTTCCAAATCCACTCCGGCGCAAGAAAATTTGGTTGAAAAACTGAGCGCCAAACTTCCAAGTCAGCAAATTTCCCCGATCAAAGAGGGTTTTGTCGAGAAGGGCGAAGCAGTAAAAATCGGACCCGACTCGGTTGAAGCTTCAGCGGCCAAAGTCGACGTTGAGCCAGTAAAAGTGGAGTTGCCACCGGCGCCGCAGGTTCCGGCGCACATGCGAATTTGGAATATCGCGATCGAAAAAATTTATCCGAACCCGAATCAACCCCGTCAGGTTTTCGCGAAAGAACCGCTCGATGAGCTAGCACTTTCTATTCAGGAGAAAGGAATTATTCAGCCCCTGCTTGTCCGCAAAGGTGAAGACGACACTTTCGAAATTATTGCGGGCGAACGCCGATGGCGCGCGGCTCAAATTGCTGGCCTAAAAGAGGTTCCGGCGATTTTAAAAAACACCGAAGACCAAGAGTTGCTTGAGTTGGCGTTGATTGAAAACATTCAGCGAGAAAACTTGAATCCGATTGAAGAGTCGGAAGCCTATGATTTCTTAATGAAAAAGTATAACTTAACCCAAGAGAAACTGGCCACTAAAGTGGGCAAGGATCGGGCCACCGTGGCCAACATGCTCCGCCTCTTGAATCTTCAGCCCGGTGTGCGACAGATGGTGTCGCGCGGTGAGTTATCGATGGGGCAAGCCAAAGTCTTGTTGGGAATCCCTGACGCAAAGGCCCAGGAAAAAATGGCCGAGAAAGCCAAGAACCTCAACTTAAGTGTGCGCGCCTTAGAGAAAATGGTCGCGGCCGCCAAGAATCCCCCAACTGCGGATTCTATAACCGAAGATTTGCCTTCAAAAATGGCCCGCGCGTTGGGCGAAGAACTTCAGAAGCTGATCGGGTCGAAGGTTCAGTTGGACTACACCTTGGGCAAAGGTAAAATCACGATCAACTTCTACTCGGACGCTGAATTAAATCAGATCGCCGACACCCTGAGGGATTCATGGCGGCAATAGAAACAGAAAGTTCGGTGACGGCGCTGTTAGAAAAGGGGGCTTCCTTCGACGGACGGCTCACCTTTGAGGGCACGGTGCGGATCGGCGGACATTTCCGTGGAGAGATCTTCACCAATGACACGCTTGTAATTAATCCAGGTGCTCAGGTCGAGGCTCAGATCGAAGCGGAAACGGTCATCATCAGCGGTGCCGTAAAGGGAAATATCTTTGCGCGTCGACGAGTCATCATGCACCCGCCCGCGATCTTCCAAGGTACGGTCACCACACCGTCCTTGCGGATCGACGAGGGCGTCTTGTTTGAGGGCGCTTCATATATGCCCAAGAATTAATTTACACGGCCCCCGCGAATATATATATAGAAGCGATCTTCTCATTTTTATTAAGGATGCCGCTTCATGGATCTGCTGACTTCTTTAGGGGTGAATTCGACCCTCGCCATACAGATGGGTGTATTCCTGGTCGTGTATGTTGTTTTGAAAAACGTTCTTTTTGATGCCTATTTCAAGGCCTACATAGAACGCAACAACCGAACCGTTGGCCAAACTGAACTTGCCGAAAAATATGTCACTCAGACTCGCGAACTTGAAGCGCGCTTCGCGGCGAAAGCGACCGAAGTGAACGACCGATTTAAAATTCTATTTGATAAAACCCGTGGCGAAGCGAACAAAGAATACGATCGCATGATCACCGACGCGCGCATGCAGAGCAAAACTTTAGTAGACCAGGCTCGCATCACAATTCAAAAAGATATGGAAAGCGCCGGAAACCAATTGAAATCCGAAGTAGCTACGGTCTCCAAATTGATCAGTCAAAAGTTGATCGGCAAGGACTTGATCACATGATTCGAACCATCCGCCAAATCACGGCTCCAGCGCTTTTGGTTTTGACCGCCCCGACGGCTTTTAATGCGTTCGCCGCATCAACTGGCGGTGACCACGCCGTTCATATTCCGGGGTGGTCACTCTTCGTTCAGGCCTTTAACGTTATCGTGTTGATGGTTATTCTGTTCACACTTCTGCGCAAAGGTGCGGTCGCTCACTTCGCCAACCGTGCGAAAGAATACAATGATTTGGTTCAGCGGGCCGAAGCCGCAAGACAAAAAGCGGAACTCGGGCATCGCGAAATAAAAGAGCGATTGGACAAACTTGAATCCGGAGCCGAAACCTCACTTGTTCAAGCGCGCCGCGAAGCCGATGAGCTCAAAGCAAAAGTGATCAGTGAAGCCCGCACCGTCAGCGACCGCCTTAAAGCCGAAGCCCAGCAAACGGTAGTCACCGAAATCGAAAAAGCAAAAGCTGAATTGCGCGCCGACCTTTTGCAAAGCGCATTGGCCACTTCACAGGAAGTGCTGAAGAGTTCACTTAGTTCCAGCGAGCAAGCGAAGCTCCAGAATGAATTCGTTCAAAAAATCCAGGTGGTGGGCGGATGAGAAATATGATTCTAGCCAGCCGCTACGCACGCGCGATCTACAACTTGGCTAAAGAGAGCAATGAACACGAAGCCGTCTTCAGCCAGATGCGCGTGATCGACGAAGCCTTTAACTCAGATCAAGAAATCGAAAACTTCTTAAGCACTCCAATGATTCGCCCTTCGGACAAGTTGAAGGCCATCGAAGGCATGCTGGCTAAGATCGCGATCGCCGATGTACTTAAAAGATTCGTTCGGTTGTTGGCGCGCAAAGGTCGCTTGCCCTTGTTTTCCGAAGTCGTCATTGCGTACCAGCAGATCTCCGACGAGTCCCACGGGGTCACTCGCGGACAGGTTCGCTCGGCCACCGTCTTGGGGCCCGAGGCTCGCAAGCGCATCGAAGAGCTGGTCAGCAAAGCCACTAAGAAAAAAGTCATCCTGACATACAAAGAAGAGCCCGGACTTCTTGGCGGACTAGTCGCCGAAGTCGGAAGCTTCACGTTCGACGATTCTTTAATTTCGCATTTAACCCGTATTAACGAGCAACTCACACGTAGCCTTTAGGAGCATGAAATAAGATGGAAACCACCATTCGCGCTGACGAGATCAGCCGGGTTCTCAAAGAACAAATCAAGAACTACAACAAGACCATCGAAGTCTCGGAAACCGGAAGCGTTCTTTCGGTCGGTGACGGTGTCGCTCGAATCTACGGCCTTGAAAAGGTCATGGCCGGCGAAATGGTGGAATTCCCGAACAATATTTTCGGGATGGTTTTGAACTTAGAGACCGACTCAGTCGGTGTGGTTATTTTTGGGTCAGATTCCACCATTCGCGAAGGCGACACGGTCAAGCGCACGAAGAAAATCGTGCAAGTTCCGGTCGGCGAAGCGCTTCTTGGCCGCGTGGTCGATGCTCTTGGCAATCCGATCGATGGCAAAGGCGAATTGAAAACAAAAGAAACTCGTATCGTCGAGCTGAAGGCTCCGGGCATTTTAGCTCGTAAGTCGGTTCACGAGCCCATGCAAACGGGTATTAAGGCCATCGATTCCATGATCCCGATTGGTCGCGGTCAGCGCGAACTGATCATTGGTGATCGTCAGACCGGTAAGACTGCGATCGCTCTAGACACGATTATTAACCAAAAAGGGCAAAACGTTCAGTGTTTCTACGTGGCCATTGGTCAAAAGAAATCCACGGTCGCCCAGGTTGTTGAGAAACTGCGCGAAGCTGGCGCGATGGAATACACGACGGTGATTGCCGCCACGGCTTCCGATGCCGCACCTTTGCAGTTCTTGGCTCCGTACACCGGTTGCACCATGGCCGAATATTTCCGTGATACGGGCCGACATGCTTTGATCATCTACGATGATTTGACGAAGCAGGCTCAGGCGTATCGTCAGTTGTCCTTGCTGCTGCGTCGACCCCCAGGTCGCGAAGCTTATCCGGGTGACGTGTTCTATGTTCACTCTCGTTTGCTCGAGCGTGCGGCGAAGATGTCGGATAAAATGGGCGG
>JBEIHA010000141.1:0-7839 GCA_040381635.1 Pseudobdellovibrionaceae bacterium | reverse complement strand
TTGAGCTCCGCAAAGATATCTGAAGAATGGTCCCTTGGGCGGAAGCTCGGTCGAAAGGGCCAAGTCAAACCACCCTTGAATGTCGGTCTGACTTAAGTTCAAAGCGGCGGAAATATACTGAGCCATTTTAATTCGAGCCGATATACCAAGAGTGGGCTTATTCAATTCCAATAAAAAGTAATCGCTACCAAGTTCTTGGCTCAAAATATCGATGCGCGAAAGGCTGCTCAATTGACTACCCGCTGTGCGCGCGATGGCGCCAAAAGGCTTTCTATATGTTAAATTGAATTTATTTAATTTTCCCACCAAGTCGGCCAGATCTTGAGCCGGTAAACGAGCCAGATGATCTCGGATCAAAAGCACACAGTTGGCTTCATATTCAGAAGGATCATTGGAGCAAGATTCAATTTTGAAGCTTTCGAGCAATGCCTTGAGCTCTTGAAACGCGCCAGGACCAAAAAGACTCAACACTTCATTCACAAAGAAGAGCCGGTCGCCTATTATCTTTGGTGGACCTTCGGGGTATCTAGTTACCAACGCTTTTGCCGCCTGACGAAAAGCTTTCATGCCTTGCAAATGAGTCAAAAAACCCCCTAAGTGGGCTAGCTCATGAAAAAAAATTGGTTCCCTTTGAGAATCAGGACTGCCACGCACCAAAGAGGCCGTCAGGTCGACCGGAAACAACCCTTGAGAAATAGCCAAGTGATAATCGAAATCCGAAAGAAGACCTGCGAACTCAGCATCTTTGGTATGATTGTTGGCCGGAAAATAAACATCCCGCGGACCATAAGCCTTCTTTTTCCTCATTTGGTTTTCACTCAAAGGTGTGGTGCCCACAGGGGCTGGGTCCCCCATTCGAACGAAAACGAGCAAACCTTTTTTATTGACGTAGGTATCTGCCCCAAAAATAGCTTCGTCTGACCCAACTTTTCCAGAAGCGATCAATTGATCCAACCGAGCGTTGTACTTCATTATGATCTGGCGAGGGTTCTCGGCCTGGGTCATTTGGTCGGTGATTTTCACTCGCATTCTTTTTAGAAAGCGGGCCTGATCGGCAAAGCTCGGACGAGTGACATAGGGATTTAACTCACTCCAGATTTTTGTGACCGGAGGTGAATATGCGCCACCCTTAGAGCCAAGCTCCTTTTCGCAAATGGGGGAAGCCCATGCCTGGACAGAGAACATCAATAACAAAAGCTTCATTTGAGCACTAAGCAAAGCAATGAGGATGCCACGACCCTAGTCGGTTTAATTTGAGCCAAGATCGAATCGAGAGCGATAAATGTCACTCGTCAATCCGACTTCACCGCTTTAGATTATTTTAATAGAGCTGGGTTTTGACCTGGTCCGATTACGGTAAGAACCTCGACGCCACGTTCGGTCAATTCATAAATCATGCGATAGCCAGACACAACGACCTGGCGACAAGATGGGTCTTCTGGACAAGTTGAACCGCTCAAGGGGAAGTCTTCGAGGCGAGAAGTCGATTCAAGAAGGCGGTCTGTGAATTCAATCGCGATTTCTGGGGAATCTTTGGCGATACAGTCCCCGATCACTTCTACGGCATTGAGCGCAGCCTCGGTCCAATAGACCTTTACTTTCGCCACTTGGATTGCATCTTCTTAATTCGTTTAGAGGCTTCGGCGTTTGAAACCGTTCGTCCGGACGCCACGTCGGCGCGACCTTGCGCGATCGACTTGAGAGTATCGTTCTCTTCAAGTAGGGCGTTTAACCTAGCTTGGGAAATAAGGATAACCCCGTCTGAACCCTTGGTATGGGTGATAAGCTGGGGTTCCCCTTCTTGTACCTCCCGCAGGGTTTCAAAGAGATTCGCTCTTAACTCAGTCGCGGATTTAATCTTCGGTACTTTCATTTTCTTAATGTACGCTATTATGTACGTTAAGTCAATCCCAGAAAATAGGTCTCGAATCTGCCCTTTCCGAATGGCTTCCCGGTGATCTTTTTATTTGAAAAATCGATAGAGTGTGCTACATTGTAGTTCATGTAGGTAGATATGCGTTACACCTGGGATCCGAAAAAAGCCAAATCGAATTTAAAGAAACATGGAGTCGACTTTGACGAGGCTATTTCAGTTCTTGAATCAGAAAGTTTCATTTTACTTCTTCAAGATACAAGCTCTGAAGAAGAGCGATTTAAAGCGATTGGATATTCGGTTCGTGCTCGATGTCTTGTGGTGGTCTTTTGCGAACGTCATGAAGATGAAGCACGAATTATTTCCGCCCGAAAGGCAGATAAAGAGGAGATGAAAAAATGGCACGAAAGAAAGTAAAAGCAGGCGAAGATTTTTTGATGGAGCCGTTTGATTTCGACAACGCCGTTGGAGTCAACGGACCGATTACGAAGAAACATCTGAAGCAGGCGCGTGCCGCCAATAAGATTTTGAAGTCAGTTCGCTATGACGCTGATCTTCTAGCAAAAATTCAAGAACTCGCTGAGGTCGAGGGTATCCCTTATCAAACTCTCATGAATAGTTTGTTAAAGTTGGGTATCGAGGTACGCACGAAAAAGCCAGCAGATAAAGATCTTTTAGAACGGATTGAGCGGATTGAACGCGCCGTTTTTAAGAAGCACGGCTAGTATGCGCGTTGGCTTCATTGAGCTGGGTTTTGACCCGATCACTTCTACTGCCATGAGCTTTAACGACGAACCAAATTCTTCAGGTTTGTCCCACTCCGAAAAAAACAGTTCATACGTCCCCGACAATTCACCGTTGATACAGCGTCGCGATTGCGATTGGCAAGTTGTGCCAAATGGAACGGTTGAATTCTGAAAACCAATGACGTCTCGGTCGTGGGCGATGACCGCTTGATTGAAAGAGCAATCCTTCGGGGCATCAACCACGCAGCGCAAATGATTTTAGGAACCTAAAAGAATGCTCTCTTTACATTGGCGAGTTTCAGAAACACAGGTCTCACCAAATTTTACGCCCGCATTTTGAAAGGCTTCAATTGAAGTCTGATCGGGAATATTGCGATCTTGCAATTGACAGCTCTTTAATGCCGCTAAGGCCTCAGGATCTATCGATTTGTAAGAGCTCATGGTGGAAGACATCAAGCCCTGGCTGCAGTTCTGAAACAGACCCAGGGTCGTCGTCAAACAGAAGATAATTAAGATCAAGATGCTTGATTTTTTCATTCCCCACTACCCCTGTAGCTTGGGACCGACAACATAGGACGCGTGCCCAAAGGTTACCCTTTAAAGACTAGACGGTTTTCGGATTATTTAAACATTTAGTGAAACACCGTTTTGGAATGGGACGCAAACTGGTCCACTTGCCTGTGAATTCCAGTTGGCAGGAGTTCTCAAATTGAATCGTCCTCTGCCAACGAGGCTGTTTATATCACTCCTCCGATTTAGAGGTCCGAATACTTAGGTGCGCCACTTTCACAGAGTTAGGGGCCAGTTTTTACGATTTCTTATTCAATCCCAAAAAATAAGTCTCAAAGCTCCCCTTACGAACAGCTTCAGGCTTCAAACGCTTGGTTTGAGTAAACCTCCGCCCTAGTTCTTTGATGAGCTTTTCTACGTCCGGGCCTTCGAAAATCTTCATCACCAAATGCCCGCCGACACCCAAGTATTGATCCGCGACTTCGACCACCTTCACGCACAATTCATGACTACGCGCTTGATCCGTGTTGCGAATGCCCGTGGTGTTCGGGGCCATATCGCTAAGTAAACAATGGATCGTGCGTCCTTCTAGAATTTCGGGGTCAAATTCAAAGGCATTCATCACGTAGAACTTGGCATTGGGTAACTTTAAAGTGATTTCTTTAAGATCCAGGCCGACGATTTTGCCTTGTGGACCAATGGCGGTGCTCGCGATTTGCGACCAAGCCCCGGGGGCCGCGCCCATGTCCAAAACAAAATCACCTTTGCGCATCAGTTTAAATTTTTTCTGAAGCTCATCCAATTTGTAGGCCGAACGCGCAACGAAACCTTCGGCTTTGGCTTTGTGAAAAAATCGATCTTTAGGATTAAACGCCATTCAAATCTCCAACTTCGGGCGGACTATTCCTTCGCGACAAAATAAACACGACCACCGCTAAACAACTCCCCGCCACCACGACTTTGATCCAGGGACTGAGTTCACGAAAGAAGATCACGTAGAGCACACTGAAAGTGATGCAAATCGTTGAAAACGCCTTTGCCTTAGGTCGAATCACCCCGTGGTTTCGCCAATTCACCAGTGGCGGGCCGAAGGTCGGGTGACTGATCAGCCATTGATGCACCTTAGGCGAGCCCTTCTCGAAACAATAGGCCGCCACGATAAGAAACGGCACCGTCGGAAGAATCGGCAAAGCCGCACCGATCGCACCTAAACCCACGAAGAACCAGCCCAGAAATGACCACATAGGCTCGGGAATCTAAGCGAGGCCTGCCCTTAAGTCCATAAACATCGACAACTATCAATGATCTCTGACTTTTTTCCGATGTATAAGTGGGGGAATTTCACAATGCAGAAGCCTTGGAGCCTCTACAACAAAGAAGACAAACTGCGCGTGGATGATCTCACGCCCGAGCAAGTCCGCATCGTTCTTTTGGCGACCGCTTCGAAACGGATGAGCCATTGGTATGCTTGCCAAGAAGGTGATGTCCATTGGCAACCGATCAGCGCCATTCCGGAATTCTACGAAGATGTGCGCCAGATCAAGGGAAAGTCCGACGACGACGATGACCGCGAGAAAGAAGTGAGCATCACTCAGACTTCCGTGGACGTGACTCCGGATTCCGTGACCATTAAAATTCCGGCGGGAAAGAACACCAAGCCCACCGGCCCACCCCTTATCAGTACCGTTCCGCGCCGACCACTTTTTGAAGATGCGCCCGAGGATCCAACAGCGCCGACGCTGCAAGTGGATTTCACCCGCACCAAAGAGCGGCGGACCGCACGTCGCTACCCACGTCGACTAAACTTTAAGGCAACCCTTGATGGCAAAGTTTTCGAATGCGGGACCGTGGATGTTTCGATGGCGGGTCTGTCTTTAGACCAAGATTTACCAGCCTGGATCCCAAAGAATTTTAGCGCCGAACTCTCCATGAACCAACATTCCATCAAGGTGATGTGTTCAAAAGTTGGCGAGAAGAAATTAAAACTGAAAGATTCCTCGTCGTGGGATGTGATCCGCGCGTGGATCGTGAATTGGTAGGATGATGTTTTGGCGTAAACGCAGACCAAAGCTCGACGCAGATAGGCCCGCACCGGTCAATGAATTGGCTGGAAGGCTTGGCGTTGAGCGCCGTTATGCCGCACGCATTCGTTGCCCCCAGGTTCTTTGCCCCATTTTGCCTTCCGCTTTTTTTCAGGGCGTACCATTAAAGATTCACGACATAAGCATTGGCGGATGTTGTTTGCTCGATCCAAACCAAGTCTTAGGTCCTTCCGTAGGGACCGACGTTCATTTAGTTCTACGCTGGCCCGATGGCGGCGTCAGTGTTCATGGCCGAATTGTTTCCAGAGTGGACAACAAAAGACATCTGCAATTTTTAAATTTGCCAAAAGCACGCGCCGAAGCTCTTAAGACGGCGATCGTGTTTGGAACAAAAGCGCAGTCGCTTCGCTCGGCATTGGCAACGGTCGATCAAGGCCCATCGCTACAAGCGCGAGAAATCTGGTCCTCGGTTCATGGGGACAGTGTGATCATTGAAGATCACGTGCACCGCCTGGCACAAATTAGCATCGCCGACGCTCACTATACGTTTTATAAACACGCATGGCCCGTCAACGCCGCAGGTGCACCACTCACCCGCACGGAGCTGGCGGGTTTGGTTGTTTTCTTGTGTAACATCCCGCAACCCACGGAATTGCTGCAAGCTCTTATCTCCCATGTTGAAAACATGTCCATTGTCGATGGCAAAGAGGGTTCGCCATGATGTCGAACCTAGAAAACTTCAAACCAAAGTTACGCTCGGGTCGCGTGATCCCGCAAGGTTCGCGTATCATTTTTGAAACCGACAATCCTTACAATCAGATGATCTTGCCGATGGTGCTCGCCGACTTAGTTCTGCTTTGCAGCGGCCAGTTTTCGGTTCGTGAAATTGTCGAAAGGATCTATAAAAAGCAGCGTGCGGTCCCGTTTAAGTCCATCTTGATGGCGATTCACGTGCTTCATCAGGGCGGATTCTTCGAAAATGGGGATGAACTCGTCTTAAGTTCGGATCTTCAATCATGGATGGAGCCCAAACGCAGCCGCTGGAACTTATCGTGGCGCTTTGGCCAGCGGATTGTTGCCGACAAAAGATCGCCGACCGTTTTTTATGCGGCGACTTTAGGGATTTTGATCTTGGCCATATTCGGATTTCAGCTCTTCCCCGCGGCGCCGTTTCAGGTGGCGGAAACCTGGGCCTTCGAAATGGGGAAGATCGACGGTATCTTATGGCTTCTGTTCTCGACTTCCGTGGTTCTCACCTTCAAGCATTTGTTAAGAGGCTGGCAACTTTTACTTTTGACCGGCAAGGCCTACAATGTTTCGCTGCGCCTAAGCCCTTGGGGTTTACATCTGCACGTAGGCAACGAGGCCAACGATCTTTTCGAGAATCGCCTTTACACGACGATGTTTTATGTCGCGCAAATCATTATGCCTTGGGCTTTTGTTTTCGCGACTTCGTTCTTCCTCGAGCGCTCAAGCTTAGAGCCCTTTATTATCGCGGCCATAGCTCTGACATTTTGGGAGCTCAATCCCTTTGTCCGTAGCGACGGACTGCGCCTGATCCAGTCCATGTTCTTGTCGAATGATCGCGACGTAGCCTCGTGGCATTTCGAAAGCAATCAATTGATCGATTCGATCAGTCCCGAACAGCGTCGTCAGGATTTGGATTTCACGCGCATCTGCGCGATCTGGGGCGCGCTCTGGTTGCTCTTTTCATTCACGCTACTGCATCAAAGTGCGATCACCTTTGGTCCCTCCGTCTTAAGAAATCTCACCAGTTTTTCCTTTGAATCCTTGATCTCCGCTTTTGGATTATGCCTATGGTTAGCGGCTCTTTATCTAGTGGTGCAGACCTTGGTCGAAACGGTGGCCGTGACTTTGATTCGGCCCCACTGGCGACGATTCGTGGATCGTTTACGCTTGTTGGGCGTGAAAGCACGCAAAGATTGGGAGCAAAACGAGATCATCGCAAGAATCGAAGGTTTACCTCTGTTTTCTCATTTTCCTGAGGAGAATCTAAAGAAGATCTTGCAGAGCTCGAAGGTCTTGGATTTTTCAGGGCGCACCACGATCATTAAGCAGAGCGACCCCGCACGTGAAATTTTTGTGCTGCTCGAAGGTGAAGTGGAGGTCATGCGCTCTGGACGACAAGGCGGCGATGAATGGGTTTCCGAACTGGGCGCAGTTTCGGTTTTCGGCGAAGCCGCCCTGGTGGATGATCAGCCGCGCACGGCCCGGGTCGTCAGCAAAGGTCCTGTCTATGTTTTGCGCGTACCGATCGATGCCCTTAGACAAGCGGCCGAGGAATCACAGGCGATTCGTTACCTCGAAGACTTCCGTAACGCGATTTTAGTGAATCAATTTTTTGCCTCTTCCCCCGTCTTCCGAAGTCTATCGACCAACTCGATTGATTTTCTATCTAGCCGCGGCTCTTTGGAGTATTTCGACCAAGGGCAAATGATTTTCAATCAAGGGGATCTGGGCGATAGTCTGTATTTGATCTTGCGCGGCTCAGTGGCGGTCGTCGTGCACGATACTTTGGTGAACAATCTGTCGCAGGGCAATTTCTTCGGCGAGATTTCGTTGATTGCCAATATTCCCCGTACCGCTTCGATCACCGCACTGGAACCTAGTGTGCTTTTTAAGATTTCCAGCGATTCCTTCTGGGAAG
>JBEIHA010000140.1:0-7892 GCA_040381635.1 Pseudobdellovibrionaceae bacterium | reverse complement strand
GGTTTATCAGCAGCCATTAACCATTACTCCATATTGAGTGATCCCTACGTCGAGATCACTTTTGTTTAGACCGTTTTCTTCTTGTTAGCGATTGTCTTACGCGGGCCTTTACGAGTGCGCGCGTTTGAACGCGTGCGCTGACCACGAGTAGGTAAACCTTTTTTGTGTCTTAGGCCGCGGTAACAGCCAAGGTCCATCAAACGTTTGATGCTCAACCCGACTTCACGACGAAGATCGCCTTCCACTTTCAAACCACTTTCGATAACCGCGCGCAATTTCGCGACTTGTTCGTCGGTCAATGCGTCCGTGCGGAGCGTAGTTGGAAAACCGGTTTTTGCAACGATCTCTTTCGCGCGAGTTTTGCCAATTCCATAAATGTATTGGAGTGCAATTTCGATGCGTTTATTTCTGGGTAAATCGACGCCAGCAATACGAGCCATTTTCTCTATCCTTGTCTTTGTTTATGTTTGGCGTTCTCGCAGATCACGCGCAAGACTCCGCGACGGCGGATCACTTTGCACTTGTTGCAAATACGTTTCACGGAAGCTCTGACTTTCATACGAACCTCTTCACCCAAGCCATCGAAATTACTAGACTTTTACGTCTTTCGAGGGCTCTTTAGGGAATGCAAGCGGTGAGGCTAGCATTCGCGATTTTGCAAGACAAGCACTTTCTGACCGGATGGGTCGTCAGCTCTTGACTTGCATGACCTTTGTTAATCGATCAAAAACCTGTTCACTCGTCCCCGTTCCCGCGACTTCAACGTAGGTTTGGGGACCTTTGGCCTTGTAGTAGTCCTTAAGTGGCCGAGTGCTTGTCTCGTAGGCCTCGAGACGAGTTCGGATCACTTCTTCCTTGTCGTCTGCGCGTTGGTAGATTTCTCCACCACACAAATCGCAGACACCTTCCTTCTTGGAGGGTTTAGACTCGATGTGATAAACCGCAGCGCAGTTTCGGCACACCCGGCGACCCGTAAGCCGCCCTAAAAGCAAATTCATCGGCACTTCAACAAAGAAGACCTTGTCGATCTTCAAGCCTAGTTTATTCAGGAGACCAGCCAACGCGTCGGCCTGAGCCGTATTGCGAGGAAAACCATCCAGGATAAAATTCGTGCCCTTTAGCTGCCCGAGCTCTTCTTCCACCAATCCGATGGTGACCGAGTCCGGAACTAGCTTCCCTGCATCTAAGTAACCTTTGGCTTCCTTACCAAGAGAGGTCTGATTCTTTATCGCCGCACGAAACAAATCACCCGTGCTGATTTGTTTCATCTTTAGGCGCTCAACCAATAAATGGGACTGAGTGCCTTTGCCTGCGCCCGGCGGCCCAAACAGGATCAGATTCAATATTGAACCCTCCGGCTCTTGAGCTTAACGCCCTTGAGCAGGCCTTCGTAGCGCGCGGTCAATAAATGCGACTGAATCTGTTGGCTCGTGTCGAGTGCCACGCCCACCAAGATCAAGAGCGAGGTACCGCCGAAATAAAATGGGACCTTGAACTCATTGATCAAAAGCGTGGGCAACACGCAGACGATGCTCAGGTAAGCGGCACCGGCTACGGTCAGACGATCCAGTACCTTTTTGATGTACTCGGCCGTTGAATTTCCCGCACGAATTCCGGGAATAAAGCCGCCGTACTTTTTTAAGTTGTCCGACACTTCCTTGGGATTGAAAACGATTTCTGTGTAGAAAAAACAGAAGAACACGATCAAGCCAACGAAGAGCAAATTGTAAACCGGGTGATTCGGGCTCAGTGAGTCTGACAAACTCTTCAGTGTCGGATTTTCCACAAACTGAGTCATCGTCGCCGGAAACATCAATAGCGAGCTAGCAAAAATCGGGGGAATCACATTCGAGAAGTTAATCTTCATCGGCAAATGACTCTGCTGCGACTGAGCCATGCCTTCGCGGGTGGGAGCTCGTTGCGAATACTGAATCGGAATGCGGCGCTGGCCAACTTCCAAGAAGACAATCACTCCGATAATCGCGACCATGGCGGCGATGATGACCAGTGCCAACATTCCGTTGAGTTCACCCGTGTTCACCATCTGCCACATTTGAATCGCACCAGACGGAACACCCGCGGCGATACCCGTGAAGATAATCAGCGATGTTCCATTGCCGATCCCTCGCTCGGTGATCTGTTCACCCAACCACATGACGAAACAGGTGCCGGCCATCAAGGTAATGATCGTGACCAAGTGAAAACTCAAGCCAGGTCCGAAGGCACGCGTCGTTACCAACGGTACGCCGTTGTGGTCCGCCGTCGCAAGAAACGACGCCATCGCGTAACCTTGAACAACCGCTAAAACAAGAGTCGCATACCGAGTGTACTGATTGATTTTCTTGCGACCTGGTTCGCCTTCTTTTTTCAACTGCTCTAAATATGGAACAGCCGTTTGCAAAAGCTGAAAGATAATAGAGGCCGAAATGTAGGGCATGATACCCAACGCAAACACGGAGAAACGCTCAAGCGCTCCGCCCGTAAAGGTGTTGAACATTCCGAATATTCCACCCGACGCCTGCTGCTGGAAGAAAGCAAGCATAACGTTAGCGTCCACGCCCGGAACAGGCACGTGAACACCCAAACGGTATACCGCTAGGATTCCGAGGGTAAAGAGAATGCGTTTGCGAAGATCAGCTGGGATGCTTAAACCTGGTGCGGCCACTAAACTACCTCGACTTTGCCTCCAGCCTTTTCAAGGGCGGCTTTGGCGGTTTCACTGAATTTGTGGGCTTTCACGGTCAAACCTTTGGGTGCGTCACCGCGGCCAAGGATCTTTACGCGAGCTTTCTTGCTCACCAATCCGGCTTTCACCAGATCATCAGGGCCAACAGTTCCCGAAAAAGACTGAAGTTGGTTCAGATTCACGATCTCAAAAATATTCTTAAATTCCGTGTTGGTAAATCCAACTTTCGGCATCCGGCGAATTAAAGGCGTTTGACCACCTTCGAAGCCGCGGCGAATCGGAGTGCCCTTACGGGCCTTTTGACCCTTGCCACCCTTGGTGGATGTTCCGCCCTTACCGGAACCGCGGCCACGGCCAAGCGCTTTCGTGTTGTGGGTGGAACCTCTGAATTTTTTTAAACTACCGAGCGCGCTCATTTTTTCTCCTAAAGCGACGGCGACCGACTACATGGCCGCGCAAAATCAGTTTTGAACTTCCACCTGGACAAGATGCTGGACTTTGTAGATCTGTCCGCGGTTCGCCGGGTTGTCAGTGATAACGTTGCTAGAATTGATACGTCGCAAACCCAGGCAGCGGACAGCGTCGCGCTGGCTCTGAGTCGTTCCAATCAATCCTCGCTTTAAAGTAACCTTGAAAGTCTTTGCCATATCTACCTCTCCAAGAACCGCAAACCTGCGGCTCGCAAATTAAGAACCGCAAACCTGCGGCTCGCAAATTAAGGGCCGCAAGCATGCAGCCCGCAATATCATTCCGCGCCTTTAGTGGGGCGACTCATAATCAATTGTTCGAGACCATTCATCGTGGCGCGAACCGCGTTGTGGGGATTCGTTGTGCCTACGCACTTGGTCAAAATGTCTTTGATACCCACGGCTTCCAGAACCGCGCGGATCGGACCGCCGGCGATAACGCCGGTTCCGGGAGAGGCTGGCATCAAGATCACCTTAGCCGCGCCGAATTTACCGATCACTTGGTGCGGAATAGTGCGGTTTTCTTTGATGTTCATGTGCTTAAGAGACTTTTTAGCCATGCGGGTGGCTTTACCGATAGCTTCGGGAACCTCGCCCGCTTTGCCCGTGCCGAATCCGACATCGCCGGAGCCGTTACCGGAAACCACAAGAGCCGCGAAGGAAAAGCGACGTCCGCCCTTCACAACTTTTGCTACGCGATTAATCGCAACCACACGCTCTAGTAGTTCACCTTGCTGCTGATTTTCCACTCAATACTCCTGCCCGAGGGCACACATAATCAAAAATCGGTCAAAATACATAAACCCGCTGGAACGGGCCGAAATCTAGAAGTTCAATCCACCTTCGCGAGCACCATCAGCCACGGCCTTTACTCGGCCGTGAAATACGTAACCACTGCGGTCAAACACAACACTCTTAATGTCTTTCCCGATGGCGCGCTTCGCGAGTTCGACGCCCACTTGTTTTGCGGTCTCAATGTTCTTTTTATCGAGGCTGCCCTCAAGAGTTGAGTAAGCGGCCAGGGTCTTACCGGTGCTATCGTCGATGATTTGCGCGTAGATATGTTTACCGCTGCGGTACACCGACAAACGTGGACGCTCGGTAGCGCCGTCCACTTTTTTGCGAATACGAGCGCGATTTTTCAAGCGCTTGGTCACTTTGTGCGCCGTCTTGTTTTTCATCTTAATGCGAATCATATTTTCCTCTTCGTCTACTTCTTCAAAACTTCAAATCCAAAAAACTCATTACAACGGCTCGCAAGCCTGCGACCCTTTGTATGTTACTTCGCGGCCGACTTACCAGCCTTACGGCGCAGTTTCTCATCCGCATATTTAACGCCCTTACCCAAGTAGGGCTCGGGAGGACGGAAACTGCGGATTTTTGCTGCGACCTGACCCACCTGCTCGCGGCTGGGCCCAGACACCGTAATCTTCGTCTGCTTTTCGATCGCAATTTCGATTCCCGCGGGAATCATAAAAATAACCGGGTGGCTGTAGCCGAGGGTGAGTTCGAGTTTTTTACCCGAAACCGCCGCATGATAACCGACGCCGTTTAATTCTAATTCGCGAGTCCAACCCTTAGTCACACCCGTGACCGCGTTTTGAATCAGAGCACGATAAAGGCCGTGAAAGCCACGAGTCGTGGGGGCATCGCCAACCGTTGTGAGCTGAACTTTTCCGTCCTTCACTTCGGCTTTGATTTCCGGGCGCATCGCAATCGTTAGGGCATGCTTAGCACCCTTGACGAGAACTTCGTTCTTCGGATTAACGGTCACTTGAACCGTTTTATCTAAAAACACAGGAGATCGACCTACACGAGACATACATTCACCTTTTCAAAGGACCGCAAAAGCGCAATCCGAAAAACCTAAAATAAAGGTTCGCCAGCTGGCGAACCGCAATTACCAGACGTTACAAAGATACTCGCCGCCAAGATTTTCTTTCTTAGCGGTATCGCCGTCGACCACACCACGATTCGTGCTGAGAATGGAAATACCAAACCCATCACGGACCAACGGAACTTCGTCGGACTTGATGTAAACACGACGACCCGGGCGACTTACGCGATCAATCGCCGTAATGACCGGCTTCCCTTTTTCGTTGTACTTCAAATAAACACGCATCACGCCCTGCTTGTCGTCACGCACGACCTTGAACGAGCGAATGTAACCTTGATCCAACAAGATTTTGGCAATGCCCACGCGAACGTTGGAGGCCGGAATATCCAGCTTCTCGTGTTTCGAGGCGCCGGCGTTGCGAATTCTTGTTAAGAAATCTCCAATTGTATCCATATATCCAAATCCCCTTACGTACGCTTTCTGAACGGCATGCCTAAGGCTTCGAGCAAAGCGCGTCCCTGATTGTCATTGACGGCCGAAGTGCAGATCGTGATGTTCATCCCACGCACTTGCTCCGCTTTGTCGTAATCGATTTCCGGAAAAATAATCTGTTCTTTCAAACCCATGTTGTAATTGCCGCGACCGTCGAAGCCGCGCGAATTTAAACCGCGAAAGTCACGAACGCGAGGCAATGACAAGTGGATCAGACGCTCAAGAAATGACCACATTCTTTCTTTGCGCAATGTCACCATCGCGCCGATCGGCATACCTTCACGCAACTTAAAGTTCGAGATCGACTTTTTAGACTTCGTGATCACTGCTTTTTGTCCGGTGATCGCCGTCAGTTCGTCCACCGCGGTGTTTAAAACCTTGGGATTTTTAACGGCTTCTGCCGTCGACAAGTTGATTACAATCTTTTTTAAACCCGGCACCTGCATAGTGCTCTTGAGACCTAACTCCTTCATCAAAGCCGGAACCATTTCGGCGCGGTATTTTTCCTGCAATCCGATCTTTACCGTTTCGCCCTTAACTTTGGGAGCCTTCGGAGCTTTGTCGGCTTTTGGGGCCTTGTCGCCGCCGTCTGCCTTTGCCTTTTTTTCCGGTTTCTTTTCTTCAGCCATCTTAAATTACCTCAGGAGCCAACGAAACGATCTTTACGAAAGCCTTCGCGCGAAGTTCACGCGCGACGGGTCCGAAAATACGAGTTCCGATCGGTTCTTTTGCCGCGTTAATCAAAACAGCGGAGTTGTCGTCGAAGCGAATGTAGCTTCCGTCGGCGCGGCGCAATTTATGAATTGTGCGCACGACAACAGCTTTAGCGACGTCGCCTTTTTTAACTTTAGAATTTGGAAGAGCGTCCTTTACAGAAACCACGATGATGTCACCGATGGCTGCGTAACGGCGCTTAGATCCACCCAACACTTTAATGCACATAACTTCGCGGGCACCCGAATTGTCGGCTACGCGCAGGCGGCTTTGCATCTGAATCATACGTTCACCTCAATGTCGGCTTCCGCTTTGGTGACGATTTCCATCAGTCTCCAGCGCTTAGTCTTGCTTAAAGGACGGGTCATCTGAATCCGTACCTTGTCGCCTTTCTTCGCCTGGTTTTTTTCGTCGTGGGCTTTGTACACCGAAGTCTTTTTCAGATACTTGCCGTACATTTCATGGCGCACACGGCGGAAAATCTGGACGGTGATGGTTTTATCCATCTTATCGCTGATGACTTCACCGACAACTTCTTGGCGACGTACGTCTTCACGCTGTTCGGTTTGCTTACTTAGGTCTTTAGACATGGCTTAGTTACCTTTAGCCTTTCCGGCCTTTGGGGCTCCACCTTGACCAAGCTTCATAGTGAGCGCGGTTTTGAGGCGAGCAAGATCTTTACGTTTATGACGAATCTCAATGGGGCTGCCCAGCTGTCCCAACGTGTGCTTCATGCGGGCTTCGAAGAGCTCCTCGCGCAAAGAAATCACGCGCTTGCGCAATTCCGAGCTGGTGAGATCTTTGATTTCTTCAAACTTCATACTTACTCCCGAGCCACAAACTTGGTTTTAAAGGGCAATTTGTGAGCAGCTAGGCGAAATGCGCTTTCAGCTTGCTCACGGGTTACACCGTTCATTTCAAACAAAATACGACCCGGAAGGATTTTGCATACCCACAATTCCGGAGAACCCTTACCGCTACCCATACGAGTTTCGGCAGGCTTGCGAGTGAGCGGTAGATCCGGGAAAACGCGGAGCCACAATTTACCACCACGCTTCACCGAGCGGCTGATCGCGATACGGCCGGCTTCAAGCTGGCGCGCAGTCAAATTATGAGCTTCCACGGCGCAAAGACCGAAGTCTCCGAATGCGAGCTTGCTTCCGCGCATCGCGAAACCCTTGAAGTTTCCGCGGTGCTGTCTTCTCCACTTAACTCTTTTAGGACTTAACACGGCTCTTCTCCTCAATCTCACGTGCCGAGTAAACATCGCCTCTATAGATCCACACTTTCAGACCAATAAGTCCGTAGGTGGTGAGGGCTTCGGCGGTTCCATAGTCAATGTCGGCGCGCAGGGTGTGTAGCGGAACGCTTTTTTCGTTGTACCATTCAGAGCGCGCGATTTCCGCGCCGTCCAGACGACCGCTCACGCGAATTTTGATCCCGCGAACTCCGCCTTTAACGGCAGCGGCCAAAGCTTTTTTCAAAGCACGGCGCCAAGAGATACGCTTTTCGAGCTGGAGCGCGATGTTTTCGGCAACCAACTGGGCATCCAAATCGGGCTTGCGCACTTCTTGGATGTTCACAAAAACTTCATTCGTGGTCAGGGCTTGGATTTCTACTTTCAAAGCATCAATGCCCGTGCCTTTTTTACCAATAACAACACCGGGACGCGCGGTCGAGATGATGATCTTAACTT
>JBEIHA010000139.1:0-7930 GCA_040381635.1 Pseudobdellovibrionaceae bacterium | reverse complement strand
TATTCGGGAAGATAGTCGTAATAGCGACGGGGCATCCCCATCGCACCTAAGATAAACTGCGGAAAGAAAGTCACGTTAAAGCCCACGAAAATCAGCACAAAACTAATTCGGGCCCAATATTCATTCACCATGGTCCCGAACATTTTAGGCATCCAGTAATAAATCCCGCCCATGATCGCCATCAAAGTCCCGCCGACCATCACATAGTGAAAGTGAGCGACGACGAAATAAGTGTCGTGGAAGTGAACATCCACACCAACCACCGCCAACATGATGCCGGTGACCCCACCGATGGTGAAAAGAAAGATAAAGCCCATCGCGTAAAGCATTGGTGAATCAAAGCGGATGGATCCACGGTACATCGTAGCCACCCAGTTGAAAGTTTTAATCGCCGTCGGCACGCCCACCAACATCGTGATGAACGAGAACAAGACGCCAGCAAATTCGCTTTGCCCGCTCACGAACATATGGTGTCCCCATACGAAGAAACTGACGGCCGCGATCCCGATCGAGGACAGCGCAATAGCCTTGTAACCGAAAATCGTTTTTTGCGAGAACGTCGAGATCAATTCCGAAACCACACCCATCGCCGGTAGAATCATGATGTAAACGGCGGGGTGAGAATAGAACCAGAAGAAGTGCTGGAACAAAACCGGATCGCCGCCCAATTTCGGATCGAAAATCCCGACGCCAAACAACCGTTCCGCCATCAGCAAGGCCAAGGTGATCGCCAAAACTGGAGTCGCCAAAACCTGCAGAATTGCGGTCGAGTAAAGCGCCCATACGAACAAGGGCATGCGCCAAAAGCTCATCCCCGGGGCGCGCAGCTTATGCACGGTCACAATAAAATTAAGTCCGGTCAAAATGGAAGAAAAACCGATGATAAATGCACCGGCGACCAACCAGATTGTGCCATTTTGCGTGGTCACGGAGTACGGCGTATAGAAAGTCCAGCCCGTGTCTGCGCCGCTATAGATCAGCGAAGTGAAGGCCACCGCGGCGCCGGCCATCAAGCAATACCAACTTAAAAGATTGATGCGCGGAAAGGCCACGTCCTTAGCGCCGATCTGCAGCGGCAGCATAAAGTTACCTAGGAAGGCCGGAATACCGGGAATGATCACCATAAAGACCATAATGGCGCCATGAAAAGTCATCGCCTGGTTGTACTGTTTGGCGTCCATGATCGTTTTTCCGACCGAAAACAATTCCCAGCGGATCAACATCGCGAAGCTTCCGCCAATCGCGAAGAAAGTCATCACCGAGATCATGTACAGGATGCCGATGCGCTTATGATCCAGCGTCGTCAGCCAGGACCAGAGGCCCTTTTCCCAGTTGAGGTAATTCAAATTCGGATCTGTTGAATGTCCTGCCATACGGTCCTCGTTATTTCACAGTCTTTAAGAAATCGATTAGTCCCATGATTTGTTCTTCGGAAAGTTGTCCCGCGTAAGTCACCATCACGCCCCTGGGGTAGCCCTTTACGATCTTAGCGTTGGGGTTCAAAATGGATTCGCGGATGTAGTTTTCGTCGGCGGTCACGACTTCACCGCTCTCAAGCTCGCGTTGGCGTCCGAAGACACCTAAGAAGCCAGGTCCAACCACTTTCTGATCGGTAAGCGAGTGACAGGCGATGCACTGTTTACCGTAGATCGACTGGCCGATTTCCAAGGAAGACAAACCTTTATATGGATCCGTCACCAGGAAATTTTCGTATTCTTCGCGAGAAACCACTTTCACTTTGGCGGCCATCGCCGAATGTTTTTCGCCGCAATATTCCGTACAGAAAACTTGAAAAGTGCCTTCGCGATTTGCGTTGAACCAGAGGGCCGAGTAGCGGCCGGGTATGACGTCTTGTTTGGTACGGAAAGCCGGCACGTAAAAGCTATGCAGAACATCCGTAGACGTCATAAGTAACTTTACGTCCTGACCGACGGGAACGGTGAATTCACCGACCACTTTACGGCCGTTTTTATAAACGAAGGTCCAATCCCATTTCTGCGCTTGAACGCCGATTTCTAAGGCGTCTTTGGGCATACTGCGCAGCTGGTGGAAAACCATCCAGCCCCAAACGAAAACAACCATGAAAATAACGAAGGGGATGAAGCTCCACAAAAATTCGAGCGTGGTGTTGTGGGCGATGTAGGGGGTCTTTTCGCCTTCGTTCTTGCGGCGGTGCTTGATCGCGAAGTAGATCAGTCCACCGATAACCAAAACGCAGGAAATAAAACTGACGATCAGCAAAAATTCGTAAAGGCTGTCCACGTTCTTGGCGATGTCCGTCGCCTGTGGTGGCATAAAAATACTGCCTGTTGCTGCCGAACTCATGAAGTCTTCCTCCGCATCACTTAGGTCCTAGGATTCCCGAAAAAGCGCTCACGCAACCACATGGGCAAGAGCAATACCCCGAGCATCAGCACCATCAGGATTCCCCCGAGGCGCATGATGTTCCATGCGTACAACGTGTATTTGCTTTTCTTCGGATCAAATTCAAAACAAAACATCAGCACTTGCTCGACGATCGAACCAATCTTACCGTTCGAGGCTTCGAGCAAGCTGAACTTCATCGTCTGCGCATCCGTACCTAAACCGTGTAGGTAGCGCGAAATTTTACCTTCGGGAGTGATGGCGTAGGCGACCGCCGCGTGGGCAAACTGATTTTGCTCCGGCAGCCATTGAAACTTAAAGCCCAGCTGATCGGCGAGCTTCTTCACGTTGGCCTCGTTGCCGACCAAAAAATGCCAGCCCTTTTCGCCTTCCACACGACCGTAGGCGGCCAGGTAGTTCTTTTTTTTCTGCGCGGCGAGTTCAAACGTTTCTTTGTGATCCATGCTGACGGCGACGATGTCGAATTTATCGCCGGTGGTCCACTTGAGCTGCTTGATGGTGTCGTTGATCGAGTTCAGGTGGTAGCTGCAAAGACTGGCGCAGTTGTAATAAACCATCGCCATAAGAACGGGCTTTTTGCCGCTGAAAAATCGTCCGAGAGGTGCGGTGACACCGTCATCGCCGGTGAACTCTAAATTCAGATCGAGCTGCGCGCCAAGATGCTCTTCCACCCCGACCGAGCTGAGCTCTTTCGGCAAAGCATGGCTGTTCACCGTTTCGTTCACCGGGTCGTAGCCCCATGCGGGGTTGATCAGTATTGCGAGTGCTGCGATCAGCACGAGCCGAATCATTAGCGCGTCCTACTTTGCCGTCTTCGCGAAAGCTTCCAGCTTAGCCGGATCGTCTTTCACCCTGTTTTGTGTGATCGAATGAATGAACTGAACCAGAGCCCAGCGATCGACCGCGGGCAGATGGGCGAAGGAGGCCATGCTGCCGCCCGCGATGCCCTTCTCCAAAGTTACGTAGAGGGCGATCGAGTCGCCGCCCTTTTTCCATTTTCCCTCGATCAAATTGCGAGCAGGTGGAACTAAGTTAGCGCCCGCGGGGCCGTCACCGGCGCCGCCTGGCCCGTGGCAAACCGCGCAGTTATTGGAGTAAATTTTTGTCCCGTGCGCCACCATATCTGCACTTTCAACCCAAGGTTTTTCAACTTTCGAAACATCCACTGCGGCTGGCGCATCCGTTGCCGCAATCGTCACGTCGACGCCGGCTGCAGCCGGTTTGACTTCTTTCAAGTCAATTCCATGGTTGTCGACTGTAATGTAAACAAAAAACAGTAGGGAAAAAACCATGGAGAAAAGGAAGGCAAGAAACCCACCGCGGTTGTAACTGTCATTCTGCATAAACTTCTACCTTTGTGTTGTCCCGAAACCTTAACACCATCTTAAAACCCGAGTCACGTCCCTAGATTCATTTGGTTTTCATAAATCCGGCGGATTTCTAACGCCTAGTCCCATCCCAAAATGAGACGGTTGAAGTTCATGCGTGGCAGTAGCCCCACTTCGAGTCTAAAATATACAGATATTGGGAGACCCCGATCCATGCGACCAATCCTTCTGACTTTGGCCTCCATTTTTACTTTAGCCGCGTGCTCTTCGGTGCCCTTGCAACAGTCTTTGGACCGCGTGCAGTCAGGGATGGATAAGGCCGCCGTTCTGGATTCGGCCGGAAATCCCAAAAGAACTTTCCGCGAACATGGCGAAGACCACTGGATTTACGTTTACTTCGAGAACGATCGCGAAATGAACCGCGCTGTGATTTTTGAGGGTGGCAAAGTCCAGCGCATCACCAAACCCCGCGCCAGGGCCAACTGGGACAAGGAAATCGAGGACGCCCTAAGCTCATCGGAAGATTCGGGTTTCAAATCCGTCGACAGCCCGTGACCTGGGCCCAATTCGTTGCGCAATTGACCAATCAAGTCGCGCTCTTCGGTCCTCTTTTAGACCTGGCGCGCCCGATCGATAGGCCTTCCGTTTTCGTGGATGGCGGGGCTAATTTTTTAAAAAAAACTGTGGCCCTTTCCGCGGGGGCCTTCCCAGTGATCTGCGTTGGGGATGGCGATTCTTCGTCAAACCTGATGGACGAGCGGCTACCTTCTGTTAAGGACTTTTCGGACTTAGGCTTCGTGCTTCGTGGACTGCCGATCTCCATTCAATTGGTGGAGATGTTCGGATTTTTGGGTGGGCGCCGTGATCACGAACTCGCCAACTTCGGTGAAGTGCATCGATTTCTGTCGGCGCGCCCCTCAGCCACCGTGAATTTTCACGATGCGGTCGGAATTCAAATCGTGGGTTTTCGGGGAAAGCTTCAAATGGAAATCCACGGCGTGTTCTCGGTGATGACGTTCGCACCAGCAAATGTGGGTATCTCGGGGGATTGTGAGTATAAGTACGAGGGTCGGCTAGACAGCGTCGAATCCTTGGGCCTGAGCAATGTTGGTCAGGGTCGAGTCGCTTTGACCTGCGATTTGCCATGCTTTATTTTTCTGATGAAATGATTCTTTCATCGATTTGGTCTTGATTTACCGGGACACGCGAGATGGGAGGCGACCCTTGAGGCAGTTTGCCACGCTATTTTTCCAGGCGTAGACGCTTAGGTTCTTCTGAGTTCGGTTCTTGAGCGAGTTTCTTTTTTTCCTCGGTCTTTTCCTCTTGTTCCATAAAGGGTGCGAATTTTTTTTCGACCACTTTTCTGGTGCGACTCAAAAGCTCGTCGAGGCCCGCGACGCCCTCAAGCTCTTCGACCGATCGCTTTTGCTGAGTTTGGTAGCGCCGATTTAAGCGGGTTCCCTGATTGGGATAGCGCAACTCCAAATCTGATTTCAGTTTGCTGTAGGAATCTACGTCTTTGTTTCGCTGATTCGACAGCGCCACCATTTCGTGAATTATGGTTTGCTTAGCGACCGTGGTCTTTGCTTCATTCTTTAGGCGAACCAATTCCTTGAACTGCTTTTCGGCTTCCGAGATTTTGCTCAACAGTGTGTTCATTTTCGAGTTTTTTTCAATAAACTCTTTTTGATCTTTCGGTAATGGCCCGGCCGCAGCGGCGTCTTCTTTGGGCGCACCGTCGGCAAAAATCGAATTGGTGGCCAGCAAGGCCCCTAAGATGAAACTAAGTTTGAGAAATCGCATATTGCTCCCAGCGCACCTGCACGGGCAAGCCACGCAGGCGGGTAATAAGAATATAGGCCTTGGTCGGCGCGATGTTTTGAATATTCACCTGTCCGTTGCGCAGTGAGCGCAAAATTTGATCGGTGTCCCACATCAGTTTGCGATCGGTGATGGCCTCGCGAAAAGCTTCGCGAATGTCGACGGTATCGACGCCCTCGATAAAAAGATTGTAGCGCAGCGGACCTTCTCGCCCGCCCGAAATGTCTGAGTTTCCAAAGCGGGCTACGTCACTCATGTCCGGCGAAGCCGAAGAATCCGACGAATTGTAAACGGCCCCTTGAGAAGACGCTTCCTGCCCATCGAAATCGGGATAAGGTTCTGGGGGTAAAGCCCCCTGCTCGGGCTCTGAGTCGCTTCCTAAAAATTCTTTCTCCGGTTGGTCGGCCTGCGGCGGTTCTTCGCTGGAAACACTCGCGTCGTACATGTCGTCTTCGGGCATTCGAAAACCCTCACCCGTTTTCTCAGGTGGTACGACCTGTGAAACTTCTTGCGGGGCCTCGCGAGCGCCCTGATATTCCAATCGCCCGTCCATGTGAACGATCAATTGAGCGCCGCAACCAGGGCATTCAATCAAACCGAAATCGTCTTTAACTTGCGCATGGCAAAGTGGACACTTGGACATCTCCTTATGTTAGCACCGGATGCCGCACAGGAACACCTGCCTTAGGTCTGGATCGAGTTGTCTCATTCGGATACGGACCTCACTTTCTGGCCGAGGGAATGATATTCTAGGTATCATGATTCATCTTCTCGCCCTTTTACTTTCGCTAACACCGCTCTTCGCGCAGGAAAACTTCAGCCGCTACTGCGGCCATATTGCGGCATTGGCTCCGGCTCCTCTTCGTCCCAATGTGAAAGTTGGAAATCTAGCCGCCGTTGTAGATGCCGCCCAAGGGACCCCGAAACAAATGCGACAAGCCGTCGCCCGGGGTCTGAATTACGACGAATTCAAAGCAGAGATGGCCGTAAAAAAAATCTCGATCAACGACCAATTCCACCAAGCCAACTTCGAAGAGATTGCGCGCGCTCGCTGCGAAACCACAGAAAGCACCGCCGGCAACACGAGCATCCAAGCTCACAGCGCCCCGACCCCCGAGCAACTCGGACGTCGGGTCGACGACTCGGGCATAGGCGTCGGCGGCCCCGCGGTCGATGGTTCAGGCACCAGCGGTTCAGAAACAGGTCGATAGATTTAACGCAGAAAACTGTGGCCGACCCTCATTGCCCGACCCCTCAGCCGAATCGCCACCCGTAGGTGGCGATTCGCGTGAGGGCGCTTGGACCGAGAGCGCGAGACGAGATTAAATTTTCAGTTTCTTCTTTTTGCCGTCTTTTTTCATGCGGCGGCGTTGTTCACGGTTCAACCCGTCGTCACCATCACCAGGGCCGGGACCATAATGCAGAATCTGCTGATTGGTGGGGGGCCGCTGGTCGGTGTTAATGTAAGTGTTGGGGTTTTCGTCGGCGCCGGCGTAGCTTAGGTCCGCCGAGTTTAGCTCTTGGCGTTCACTTAACACTTCGCGGGCGCGCTCTTGTGAAACCAAACGGATCTTTAAAAGCTTTTCGACTGTCTCTTGGTAGATACCGCCGTTCATTTCTTGGAAGGCGACGAAGGCTTCTTTTTTGTATTCGATCAGGGGATCTTTTTGCGCATGGGCACGCAAGTGAATACCTTCTTTTAAACGATCGATGCGTTCCAAATGTTCCTTCCAGCGTTGATCGATGGTTTGCAGCAAGAGCATGCGAATCATCTGCTCGAAGAAATCGCCGATCTCTTTTTTCTGGGTGTCGTAAATGGTCTTTACGTTACCCGAAATCAATTCGGTGATTTGGGCTGCGGATTTTCCGCGCAGCTCTTCTTCTTTCAAAACTAAACCGAACTGGCGTTGCGCGCCGGTCACTAAGCCGGCCAAATTCCAGTCCGCGGGCTTGCCCTCTTCGGGGGTAAAGGTATCGAGCATCGACGACGTGACGTCGCTCAACATGTCTAAGATTTTACGTTCGATGTCCTCGCCGGCCAGGATTTGACGGCGCAACTTATAGATATTGGTGCGCTGTTGGTTCATGACGTCGTCATATTCGATCAAATGTTTACGAATATCGAAGTTATGACCCTCTACACGCTTTTGAGCATCGCGGATCGCGCGCGAGACCATGCCCGCCACGATAGGTTCGTCTTCGTCGACCTTCAGCATGGTCATGATTTTCTGAATGCGTTCACCATTGAAAATACGCATCAGATTGTCTTCTAAGGACAGATAGAAGCGAGACATCCCCGGATCACCCTGACGACCGGCGCGACCGCGCAGCTGGTTGTCGATTCGGCGCGATTCGTGCCGTTCCGTGCCCATAATGTAGAGTCCGCCGGCTGCGAT
>JBEIHA010000138.1:0-7938 GCA_040381635.1 Pseudobdellovibrionaceae bacterium | reverse complement strand
CAGCAATTGCTGATGGAAGCCCAAAGCAATCCCCAGGCCTTCTACAATAAGTATTTTAGCGAGTCCGATAAGGCCCGGGTCCGTAATCTTGCCCAGGACATCGAGAAAAAGGGCGGCAAGGCTTCTCCCCGCAAATAGCACTTGCTCGCTCGGATCGCCTACCTTGCGGTTGCACTCGCTCCGGACGGTGCGGAGCCCACATTGGACATACACCAGGTATTCACGGAGGCCGCGATGTCCCTGCGTTTAGCGTGTTGCCCGTCACGAAAGGGACCAAAATAGCGAGCTAGGCCACGAGCACCCCTGTCGCCCACACCGTGACCCATAGTCGCATCTTTGGCGAGGTTCGTAAGGGCAATACACGCGCCGCATTTCAAGTTTACCCTAGGATCAAAAATGGATCGGTCGTTGAGCTCTTCGCAGTCTGGATTGCTTCGATCGCGTACACCAATCTGAAACAAGCCTCTCCCTCCCATGGATAGACCATCTGCACGAGTCCAAGCCGGTTCTCGTGCATCGGTCCGCCAGCCGGACTCCTTCACTATCAGTCCCGCAAGGACTTGAAGAAAAACATCTTTCTTCTGATCGTTGGATCTGAGCTGACCGTAATTTGAGCAATAGTTGTTCAAGTCACCAATTCCGCGGCCGTCGGGCCCGGCGATAGAGATAATCCTTTGTAATTGTTGAGAGGCACAGCTGCCTTCATTGTTTAATAGATCTCTTAAGATTTTGCAGTAGCCCTCTTTGACCTGTGTGCGATCTCTATTATTGTTGGTGCACAAACCATTGCCGATATTGCCCGCACCCACGCCCCCATAACGGAATCTAAAATTGTCGGGATAAGAATACTTGTTCCAGTCTACGCCGGCGGGAACTTCGTCCCCACCTTGTTTATAATTCATTCCTTGCATAGCCTGCATCAGAGGCGTAACAGCACCAAGAAACTGAGATAGATCGGTGGAGTCTTGTTGTCCTGTTGATTGCTGTTGTTGAACAACCGGAATAACAATTGGACGACCCACTGGACTTGTGCCAGTACCTATGGACGGCGACCCCATCGGCGCTGGCTGCGCGCCGGAGCTGGGTTGCGCCTGAACTTCCTGAGTTTTCATTTGTGATTGCGCCCAGACTAAATCGACTGGAATCAAAAATAAGGCTGAGATAAGAAGTCGCACCAACACATACTTAGATTCGGATTCTTCGGGGTTTATCAAAAGAAGAAAAGTAAAAAAGTCTCAATTTGAGACGATTTTATTATTTCGAAGGAACGAAAATGTTACTTCTTAATGACCGCAAATTTGAACTTGGTAAAACCCGCATTGCTACCGGATAAAATCACGGGGCTGAGGTCCGCGTAGTCCAAGTCTCTGTCGGCCACGATGATCAGACCTTCTTTTTTCGCAACGGAGGCGCTGTCATTCATTTTCTTTAAATGCGCGGCCAATTGAGAAAGCGCCACGGGCGTGTCTTCAACAAAGAATTTACCTTCTTCTACGCGCACGACGATGCCTGCCTGAATAAACTGACTGTCCATCGCCGTCGGTAATTTGATTTTTTCACCAACGTTAACTACGTCCTGGGATTCTGAATGGCTCATGATCAGAAAAATAACTAAGATAGAAAACGCATCGACCAAAGACGTCAACATCAGTCCCGCGGCTAGCGCGCGACCGCCCCTTCCCGCTTGAGGTCGAATCAGGCTGGTACCGGCGAGGGCCGAACCGAGGAGAGACTGGCTAAGGGGCTTTGCATTGTTCAACATGTTTAGTCCATCCTATAAGGGTGCGATACCGATTTGATCCATCTGCGATTTTCTAAACTGCGACATCAATTGAATCAAATCGTCATATTTTGAAAACGGATTCGGCATCAATAAAACGGTCTTCACTTCCATGTTGTTGGAAGCGAAGCTTTGAATCCACTGCTCTGTGCGTTTAAAATTCACTTTGCCATCTTCGCCGTTGATCGTAACGGTGGAGGGGCGCGATCCGGGAATATCTTTAACTTCGATACGGACATCGCCTTTTCCACCCATCGAAACCGTAACAGTTCCCTTAGGCTTCTCTCTAGTCTGCTTCTCACTGCCCACGGCCTGACTGACGTGCATCGAGCCCAGGTTGATAAAAACAGCAGTCACCAACAAGAAACAAATGCAGACAGAGAGCACATCGATAAACGGAACCAAGTTCAGTTCAAAATTTGAATTTCTTTTACGGCCCTTACGACCACCCGAACTAGACATGTGCATTGCGATAACCCCTTTTGTGGCTTAGCCATTCTTTTTCGACTTAACGGTGTCGTAGTGAAAACCCAGCAAGTTGTAGATACGCAAAGCACTTTGGGTCATGTCGTCCGACAAAGTGCTGATGCGGTTTTGCAAAACCGAGTACATCACAAGAGCAGGAATCGCCATAACCAGACCGTAAGCGGTCGCGTGCATGGCTTCCGAAACACCAGAAGCCAACAAAGCCGCCTTGGTCAATTGATCGGCCTGCGAAATGGCCGAGAACGAGCGAATCATACCAACGATAGTTCCAAGCAAACCAAGTAGCGTTCCTACGTTACCCAGCATCGCCAAGAATTCTACGCGGACTTCCAATTTCGATTGCTCACGAACAAGAACTTCGTCCATCTTCGCTTGCACTTCTTCACGACCCCCCATGTTCATGGCAGCGGCAGCACCGGCCTCGACCACGTGGCGAAGGGGCGAGCTTTTGTCTAGGCTACGAGCCTGCAAAACGACGCGCTCCAAATTTCCTTTTTTGATGTCGGCTTCGAACAGGCTGGCCTGGCCGCGCAGTTCGGGTTTACGTTGAACGTACAAACGTACGAAACGCTCGGCAATAATCGCCAAGGAAACGACTTGCGCGCAGAATATCGGAAACATCCAAAATCCGCCGACCGCGAAGAAGTTAACGATAGAACCGAAGAAGCTGGTGTTGGTATCCATGACTTACTCCAAAAGGGGCCGCATCTTAACGGTTCCCACAAAAACGTATGTCCACGACAGTTCCCCATGAACGGACTAGGACTCCAGGCCGTCTTAAGGCAACAGCCGTGCCGGGCTCTATTGTCGAAGTTTTAGCTCTAATCCGCAGAGAGTGACGTTTTTGCGCCCTTTAGCTCGCGATTGAGCGCTGCCGAACCGCCCGCTAGAATTTTTTCTCGCATCATCATATTGCAGCGGTTCCCATTTCCTAATATCGACACTGGCATAGGATTTGATCTCGATATCTCAACATGAAGCCCAAGATAAGGCGCCAGCTTTTGGCCGTATGTTTTTTGTTCGGCATGGTGCCAATTAGCGGCGCTCATGCGGGAATTCTGGCGGATTGCTGGAAAGCTCTTTCTAGCATCACCGCTAAGCCAGCGATCCAGGCCCTACCCGAAGTTGCAGATCTTGAATTGTCAGCCGAGGCTCGCCAGATCATCGATCGGCACGAGATCCAGCAGCTAAAGAAATATTTCTCTAAAAGTGATTTAACTTTTTACCATGCAACGATAGATGGCTCGGGCGAATCTATCCAGATGCATTACGTCTTTAAAGTATTAAAATATATTTTTCCGCATGCAAGATTTGCAATCGCCGACGGAGATTCGGATAGCGTCGATGAAAGCAACTTAGTAGATAAATTATATTTACCAATTCTGGATTCAGCTGAGTACGGCGCAAAATTTGATCGACATAGTCGCTTGGAAATGTCTTTAATAAAGGCGGGAAATCCACTTTACTCTTCGATCAAAAAAGCAGAAACGCGCAAAATTCTAGGCATTCATCCAAAGGCTCGTATCCTACACGTCTATTCATCCGTTTACTTTGGACAAAGAAAAGCTCATTTGTTAGATGACGGGAAGCTTGGAAATATCTTAAGGATCCTTAAGTCTGTTGAGCCTAAATTCGACATCATTATTCTTTCCATTTCCGGAACTTCTCGGCTGGGTGAAGTATGGAACGAAGAAATGGAAGGCCAACCTAAGGATTGGCGGCGGATCTCTGACATGTTTGTCGGCGACTTCGATAAAGTATCACCAGGTCAAAATAAACCTCTGCTGATCTACAACAACTCGGTAGGAAAAATGCCGTTCTTGCATGCCGTAGCGGACCTAAGTGTCGTGCGTGGGCCGATCAATTTTTTTGAGCCGTTGAGCGTAGGTGTTCCCACTCTTGTCGTTCACAATCGGATGATTCATACGTATGACATGAATGCATTTGCCGGAATGGTACGCACGGCCGAGCAAGCCAATAACTTTATGTTAATTCCCTCCGAGAATGATATCCTGCGTGCAGAGAAGCTACTTCGCCATCGCGTTAAGGATCGGCTGGACGTTGCTAAGCCATTCAACGGAGCTTTGGATCATCTTCACGAGGTCTTGAACCAATTGATTTCCAGAAAAAGGGCCGGTCGGACCTATTTTGATCCGTTTTGAACCCATTCCTTCTGCCCACAATTCCCTTGCCCCAAAACCCTCACCGGCATACACGAGAATTCAATGAAAACTGCCGCTTATGTTCTTACTGTTGTTGTGTTCTTCGCTGGCTGCCGCTCGCTGATCCGCAAACCCGTGCAAAATCAACCGATGCCCGATATAGAATTGTCAGGCTCGAACGCACTTATACGCGCGGCCGCTCAAGGCAATACGGACGAAGTAAAAAGACAAATCGGAGCCGGAGCAAAAATCAACGAAACCGCCGGACAAGGCGTCACTGCTTTGATGGCCGCCGCCCGTAAAAATCAAACCGCTATTGTCGAACAGCTTTTGATCGCCGGCGCCGACGTAAACCTGAATGATGCCCAAGGTTCAACGGCACTACATTTCGCGGCCCTTGGAAGTGCGGCAGCATCGGTTGAATTGCTGGTACGCAAAGGTGCGGCGCTCGAGCATAAGGATGATTTCGATCTAACGCCGCTGATGATGGCCGTGCGGTTTGGCTCGCTCGAAACCATACGCGCTTTTTTGCGCAACGGTGCCTCGGTCGATACCGCCGATCCCAATGGTTGGACCGCACTGCATTTCGCGATTCCTCGAGCGGACCCGGATATATTTGATACCATTATGGACAAGAATCCCACGCTCGATCAATTGGACCGCGATGGGGATACAGTTTTGATCATCGCACTTGGATATCAGATTCCATTTATCGTGAAACGATTGATCGAAAGCGGATCGCCGGTCAATATGGCCGACCCTGATGGCAATTCGCCGCTGCACCACGCGGTCAATAACCGCCAACCCGAAATGGTATCGTGGATTTTAAACGCGAAAGCTCAGGTCGGTCTTGCCAACAACGCCGGACAAACGCCTTTGATGTTGGCCGCTAAAAATAATGATAAGACCATTGTGGATCTTTTGAAGAAGGCGCAATGAAACACATAATGCTTTTGATTCTTGCTTCTCTCCTAACGGGATGTATGTCGACCAACTTTGTTTTGGATGCCAATTGGAATTACCGATCAGCGCCCACCTACGAAGACTACTTCGACACTTGGTGGTGGGGGCTTTCGGGAAGCCCCGAAGTTTCTTTGCAAAAAGTCTGTATGGACCAGAAGCCACTCGCGTTTCAACGCGTAAAATCCCCTGAGGACATTATTATTTCCACCGTCACGCTGGGGATTTACGCACCCACTACCGTCAAAATTTGGTGCGGAGAATAATATGCGAAAAACAGTCATCATTTTGATTGTGTTGACCTGGGCTTTGATGCTCGCTTCTTGTGCAAACTTGACAGTCACACGCAACGATTCTCCCCCAACTGGCGGCGAAGCCCTGGATTTTCAAATGGCTTATCTTGCATGGGGTATTTTGCCGATTCGGCAACTGCCCCCGGCCTCCCAGCTTTGTCCCAAAGGTCGAATTGAATCCGTGGCCTTCGGGCGCACGAGTCAAGACGCAATATTAACATGGCTCACTCTCGGACTTTACGTCCCACATAGAGCCACGATTATTTGCAGTCCAAGCCTTTAAATTTTCGCGAATACCCCGAAAAGATTTTAGACCTTTGCGCTGGGGAAACGCCTGCATGGATACTTCCAATAATATAATCAACCTCGTTCCCGGAGATTTCTTAATCCGCGAGAAGACGGTTTGCGACGCTCTCTACATTATCAAAGAGGGACAGTTGGAGGTTTATCGCTGTGGCAGCACGGGCGAAAAAATCCCCCTCGGCCTCATTTCATCCGGCCAATATGCGGGCGAAACCGCGTTGCTCTCGGGCAAAATGCATTCGTCAAACGTGGTCGCCCTTAGTCATGTCAAATTGATACGACTGCCGAAGGAATCCATCGAAGCCCAACTCAAACAGGCGCCGACATGGTTGGTCGGCATGACGAAGGGCCTTATTCAGCGCCTACAGAATCAAAACGAAATCTTACGCAAAAACGGTTGGGTCGATGAAACCTTGTCGACCAGCCTTAAGGCGGTCGAAGAGAAATTCAAGAAAGTTCCTTGATCGAAGCCAGGCCTACTGGCACTTGAACTTCATCTCGACGGTGTCACCCTTACCCAAAGCTGAATCAGCTACGCCGCCACCTGCATTGGATTCACGTTTACCGCCCAGCGCCTACGCAGTTCAATCCGGTGTCCAGGGCCTCGACAAATCCACGTCAATGGGCGGCATCCGGCGCAGTTCCGCAATGTCCTTGGCGAAGCGTGCGGCGGGAACGTATTCACCTTTTAAGGAGGCGGTGAACGGAGTCACCATGCCTGCGTCCACAACGTTGATGCCGTGCTCGTGCAGCCTTTTCATCGCGGCCAATACGGCCATTTTGGCAAAGTCGATCTGCGACCGGAAAGTACCATCCGGACGGTCTTCATATCCGTAGAACGTGGTTTCAAGGGCAACTATATTTCCGTGGCGTTCACCCAAAACTCCACCCATTAACTCGCCTTTTTCATTGCGTACTTCCACGCTGAAGCCATGGCCAGATCGGTAGCCTTCCAAGGCTTTGTTGTATACTTGCGGTTCACGGTAGCGCGAGTTGTTCGGCACTTTGATCAGCTTCCCTTCGGGTGTTTTTTCAACGCGCGCTTGATCACGAACCATGTTCAATGCTTCTACAAAATCAGTGTTGAACGTAAACGTGTAACCGGCTTTCGATACTTTGCGCGCTTCCTTAAGGATCTTCTTGATCGTGTCGCTATCCGACTCAAAAACGGTGGCGTAATTCAATTCGCCCCGGATCTTAGGGAAAACCCAGCCACTTTGATTGAAACGCGGCCCTCGGTCATCACGGGTGAAATAACCAACGGTTTCGGTCACGATTAATCGACGGGCGGCCATCATATCGACGCGCACAAAGCGCGGAGGAAGCTCCGGCTGCTTTTTGACAATGGCTTCGGTGTCGTCCCAGTAAACCATTTGCCCGCCGTTAAAGATGCTTTCGAAACGCTGACGGATAATTTCTTTCGGGGTTTCATCGCGCAAATCCGACACATCGACGTCGCTGATCAAATACATGATTTTGCTGAGGCCCTTGAATTGAGCATCGTGAGCTTGCGCTTCTTCGATGGATTTTTTCACCGAAAACGAATGGCCCCAAAACATGACGCCTTGGCTCGAGAGATGTGCCGAGTTTTCACTGGTGGCTTCGGGATAGGCACCCAAAAATCCGCGCATGCCAAGACCAGCCATCAGGTCGAATTCCGGAACCGGTTCCGCCGACACCAAAGTCAGCCCCAACATCTGTTCGCAAATCCGGCGGCTCAGTCCATCATCTTGGGTCGAGTAGGCCGGGCTGCTGAACAACGATAAAGCGAGGGAGAAGAACAAAAGTCTCGACCAAAGCACGGATTACCTCCTGGGTGGATCGACCCTTATAACATCAGGCGTTAGAAAGTCAATTTCTTGCCAAGAATGGCCGATAACCAAAGGTAATGGCTGAAATCCTTCGTAAGTTTTTCCCCCGAGCCCCCCGCGATATTCTGCGGGCGCCGGTTCCT
>JBEIHA010000137.1:0-8053 GCA_040381635.1 Pseudobdellovibrionaceae bacterium | reverse complement strand
GAATTGAAGAAATACTTCAGTTCGAAAATCCCACGGGGGGTGTGGACATACTTGTTGGTGGTCACACGAGATACCGTGGATTCGTGCATCCCGATGTCGTTGGCAATATCGCGCAAAATCATCGGTTTGATAAATCCCGGGCCTTTTTCGAAGAAGTCTTGTTGGTGCTTCACGATCGATTCAGTCACCTTGTAGATGGTGCGCTGACGTTGGTGAATGGACTTGATCAGCCACACGGCCGAACGCAGTTTGTCTTGAATGTAATTCTGCGCGTTTTCTCCGCCGCCTTCGGCCTGGGTTTTATCGCCCTTCAAAATGTTTTTATACAGATTGGAAATGCGCAAACGCGGCAAGCCGTCTTCGTTGAGCGCGACCATGTATTCTTCGCCGACCTTGTAAACGTAGACGTCAGGGGTCACGAATTGCGTGTCCTGAGGCATGTACGCGCGCCCCGGCTTGGGATCCATCGAATAGATGGTCTTGCACATCTCGACGACCTCTTCCATCGGAATGTTCATGGCCTTAGCGATACCGCCGTAGTTCTTTTTTTCGAGATCCTTGATGTGCTCGGTGATCAACTTCACGAGATCGTTGGTGTCTTCCTCGAGATGCTTTGCCTGAATCAGCAGACATTCTTTAAGGTCGCGGGCGCCCACGCCCGCTGGATCGAACTCTTGCAAAAAGGGCAGCATTTCGATCAGCTCTTGATGCTCCACGGATTCTTCGGTGGAGATTTCTTCCAGCGGCGTCTTCACGTAACCGTCGTCGTCGACGTAAGAGATCAGAACAGCCATTACGCTTTGTTCTTCCTCGTTGAACCCGCCGAGGCCCAGCTGCCACATCAAATGGTCATGAAGTGAGGTGGTTGTCGAAATCAGGTTTTCATAATTCATAATCTCGTCAGAACCGCCGACCGTACCTTGGGGCGGCTTGTAGTTCGTGTCGAGATAGTTTTCCCATTCAAATTCTTCTTGGCTGCGCGGGTCGCTGGCCGCCGCGGACTCTTGACTGTCGGGAGTCGTGTCGGATTTTTCGACCTCGGTTTTCGCGGGTTCGTCCGATGTCGAATCTTCGAATTCTTCGAGCACCGGGTTTTCGTCGAGTTCTTTGCGAATCGCACCTTCGAGTTCCAAACGGGAAAGCTGCAACAGCTTAATCGCTTGCTGCAGTTGCGGCGTCATCCGCAGCTGCTGCGACAATTTCAAACTGGTCTTAAGTTGCATGGCCATTGCTGCTCCCCTTATCGTGCTTAAGCTTCGATTCTATAATCTAAAATTTTCGCCCAAATAAAATTTGCGAGCGATCGGCGACGATGCAATTTCATCTGCCGTACCTTCAACTTCGATGTGTCCGTCCTTCAAGATATGAGCTTTGTCGCAGATACCTAACGTTTCACGAACATTGTGATCGGTAATCAAGACGCCGATACCTTTGGCTTTGAGCTTTCGAACGATCTCTTGGATATCGCCTACGGCGATCGGATCAATTCCGGCGAAAGGTTCGTCGAGCAAGAGAAATTTTGGATCGCCCGCCAGAGAGCGCGCGATCTCAACCCGGCGGCGTTCGCCGCCCGAAAGGGCATATCCGAAGCTTTCGCGAATATGCTGAATGTGAAATTCTTCGAGGAGAGATTCCAAACGTTCCGAACGTTCGGCACCGGTGAGATCTTGTGCATCGAGGGCCACTTGAATATTTTCGGCGACGCTGAGCCTGCGGAAAATACTGGGCTCTTGCGGTAAATAGCTTAAGCCCGCGCGTGCACGCTTAAACATCGGCAACTGGGCCAGGGGCTGACCATCTAGGTCCACTTCACCCGCATCGGGGACAAGCAGTCCGACCACCATATAAAACGAGGTCGTCTTACCCGCGCCGTTAGGCCCGAGCAAACCGACCACTTGCCCGCTCTCAACTTCGAAAGAGACATCGCGCACCACTTGGCGCGCCTTAAATTTTTTGCTGATGTTCTTAATGACCAAACGGCTCAATTGGTTTTCTCCAAACGTTTTTCGTCCACTTTGGCGCGCGCCCGTTGCACTTGAACGCGCTTACCGCCGTCGAGGAATACAATTTCTTCGCCACGTAGCTCATCATTATTTTGTACCACCCGAGGGTTGCCCCGGAAGACAAAACGGTTCGTGTCGAAATCCACGCGCACATTTTGGGCTGTTGCCCATTTGTCTGAATCACTTACCCTTGCGCCGCCGCTGAACTGAACAGATTTAACGATGTCTTTTTTTGCGTCGTACAAGAACTGTGCTTCAGGACCGGTAATACGCATTGAATCTAAATCCAGAACCACGTCGCCGTTGAATTTCGCACTTCGATCTTTGGCGTTGAACGTCGAACGTTGGCTTTTGATTAGCGCCTTTCGCCCTTGGTCCAGCGATTTTTCGGCTTTTACGTCGCGCTTCACTTCCATTGAACCTTTGTCCAAGAAGGCTTCCATACCAAAGCCGGTTAGTTTTAGTGCGTGCCCTTCGATATCTTTTGGACCCACCATTTCTACACGCGAGTTGGCATTGATGCGTCGGACCTTTGAGTCGTAATCCATGGCCTCCGTGCGGAAAGTGTATCCGTTGCTTGAACGGATCAGCACATCGCCCTCGACTTGCATGTTTTTTGACTTCACCTGCACATTGCCCTTTTTGCCCGTCACGTTGAAGGTCACTCCCGAATCAGAAAAAAACACCGCTCTCACCGCGTCCAGTTCGAGCACTTCGTTGCCCTTGGTGCTGACCGCGCGAGTCGCCCAAAGTTCCCATTCTTTTTGACCTTCGTGCGTCTCGATCATATGCATATCTTTGAGGCTCTGATCGACGCCGTTATTGCTCTTCGTCAGCTCTGTCGTAGGCAAGGCCGCAGCGATGGTGGCCGCGTCGCCACGCTGAGAGTCGCGAATTTGACTTGGCGCTATCAGGACCACTTGGATCAAGAGCAGGAGCAATCCCAGGCTCAAGCCAATCTGTACGAAGCGATTCCTCATCATGCGGCCCTAACAGTTCCTGGCTTACGAAGTTTTATTTTACCACGGACCCGCAGGTATTTAGCACAGTTTTTGCTGAGTGATCCAGCTTTACCGCCGATATTTGATCCAGTTTTGAGTCATCACCTCAAGGCGAGACGGAGGAGTTCCGATACCAACTCGATGGGCTTGAACTGGTTTGTACAAAAAGAAGATCTCGTTGACGGTCCAATAACGACCGAAGAAGTGCAAACACGCCTTCGCGGTGGACAATTATCGCTCCAAAACATGATCTGGGGTCGAGGACTAGAAAACTGGATCCGGCTGGAGAATTGGCAGCAAGAGTTGCCGCGATTAGCCACGGCTTCGCATGCGGAAATTCAACCCGAATTGTGGCATTTCGCCCATGGTGGAAAATCCCATGGCCCTTTCCTTAAGGGAATTTTGGTGAACGAGCTGAAGATTTTAGATTCCCTCGCCGAAGTTATGATCTGGACTAAGGGCATGAAGGAATGGGCGCCCCTTTTTGAATTCCACGATTTGCTTTCTTCAATTGGGGTAAACAAACGTCAATTTCCCCGCGCCGACTTAACCGGTCGAGCGGTGATCAAAACGGCAGGCAGCACTTTGATCGGTCAATTGGTGACCATCTCCGAAGGTGGCTGCGGCGTCGTGGTCAATCAGGGACTGGTGCCCGGTCAAGCCTTCTCGTTGGAGTTACAAAGCCCTGGCTTTCGCGAAACACTTCACGCTAAAGCGGAATGTCGCTACATTTCTGAGGGTTTTGCGGGCGTCAAGTTCACCAATATCTCTATGGAAACCAAAGGCGTGATAATTCAGTTCATTAAGCAGTCGCAAACGCGCTTTGTCTTAAAAGCGGCTTAGCTTCAGGTTCAGTTGACGGCGCCCTCTTCGCCCGGCTTCTTCAAAACGGCAAAATTAATCTCTTGCATTCCTGCTTCGGTGACCGAGTACATGACTTTTTTCACCGTTAAAAAGTCGACCATTTTGTCGGCCTGAACGGTGACCTTGCGGAATTCATCGATCGCGGTGACTTTCGGAATCTGTTTGGCGTCGTTGACGGCCGCGCGCAATTGATTGCCTACGCTTTTCTTTTTCAGCTCGCCCGCTTCGACCGCTTTTTTGAGAAGCTCCATCAGGGGTTTGATTTCCCACTCTTGCTGTTCTTTTACGGCGGTGAACTCCACGACCTTAACGTTGTTCAGCATGATTCCATCTTTAGCGATCAAAACCACATTTGACGGCGAAAGCTCTTTCACGGACCGAGCGGCGGGAAGATCCACTTTTTCCGGTAGCGGCAAAACCTGGTTGGTCGTGGCGTAGTTTTGCAGCAAGAAAACGCACAGAACGGTGAACATATCCACCATCGCGGTCATGTTCAGCGGAGCTACGGCACTACGCCGCCCGCCACCTTTTCTTCCGCGTTTCTTACGTTTTCCGGGCACATGAATCGGCATTTTGGTCTCCTGTTACGGTGCTGCTCCGGCCGTCGCCACCGAAATCTCGGGGAAACCTGCCGTTAACAATGCATCCATTCCGCCGATTAACGAATCGTACGGCAATTCATCGAGCACCGTAACCACGGCATCGACTTTCTCGGGGTAAAGTTCTTTGATCTTTTTCAGTTCGGTGGTCAGTTTCTCGGTGTCGTATTTCTCGCCCAACTTCGGAAACTGTAAAGTCGAACGTCCGATAAGAACGCGGTAACCGTCTCTCAAAACGTCGAGGCGGAAGGGAATCTCGGCCTTTGGAGGCGGTTCCACTTTTTCGTCATTCGATTTTTTTCCGTAGATCGAGCTGCCGATCTGAATCATCGACACCTGGGTCCATACGGCGGTGATGAGCAAAAAGATAATACACACCGACATCAAGTCGATGATCGGAACGAGGTTTAGATCAACCGTCGTTCCCCTGCCTTCTTCATCGCCATCACTAATGCTTGCCATGGATTAATCCTTAATCTTGTCTCGGTTAGCGACGACCAAGTTCATCAAGGTCATTGAACTTTCCATCATGTCATTGATGGCGCGTTGAATGCGGATCTGAAAGAAACCGTAAGCGACAACGGCGGTGATCGCCACGATAAGACCGAAAGCCGTACAGTTCAGTGCTTCGGAAATACCCTGCGACAGACGCGCAGCTTTGGTTGCGGCATCGGCTTCGGCAACACCGCCGAAAGACACGATCAGACCGATGATCGTCCCCATAAGACCGACGAGAACGCCGACGTTGCCGAAAACGGCGAGGAAGGAAACCCAACCTTCTAGGCGTGGTGTTTCACGAAGCACCGAGGCATCCATCGCGACTTGTACTTCTTCGTCGGGGCGGCGGTTCATCACCTGCACGAGTCCGGCTTTCAAAGTGTTGGTCAACGGAGTGGGCCGGGAGTCACAGAATGCGATAGCCTGACGGATATCGCCGCGCAAAATCATGGTGAAAAGATTTTCGGTGATGTTGTGCTTATCAACGGTCAGACGCTGAAGAGCCATCAGACGGTTTATGATCAGAAACACGACCAAGATCCCGATCATCGCGATCACGATCATTACGGGTCCGCCCTGACAGAACGACTTGGCGATAAAATTTGTATAACCGGCGCAGTGGTCTATCAGGTCCACTGTTTGATTCATTGCTTGCTGTTCCAAAATACCCCTCCCTGGGATGTTCTAATATTGCGGTTCAAATTTCTATTACTGAGACGAAAAGACGAACGGAAATATCACGCGGCCCACTTGATCCTTGGGCGGGTCGGGAAACTTCCACATCTTTAAGCGGCTCATTATGCAATTCGCGACATTGTCGTTACCCAAAGCATTGCTCTTTGTGACGACCCTTGAAACGCGACCTTCTTCTTCGATATCCCACTCAAGCACGATTTTCCCGTAAAGATCAGGCGACCGCTGAAGTTCTTTTTCGTAACACGAGCGAATTTCGCGGATATGTTCACGAATCACGCGGCGAATGGCTTCTTTGTCCATGCCCCCGCCAAACTCACCTTCTTGTCCGGTAACGTTGATCTGCACCGATCCTTTTTGACCTAAGCCGCCGGTGCCGTAACCGGTGGTTCCAGTTCCGCGGCCTTGCGTACCCACCCCGGCGATCCCGTAAGTCGCGGTGCCTTTTCCGCCGGCGCCCGTGTCTTTTAACTTTCCACCCAGATTATCGCCCGCGCGATTTTCACTGGATCCGGCCGCACCCGTCGCCGCGTCGGCCATCCCGGCCAACTCGCCCGAACCCGAATACGCTTTGCTCAAATCTTTCTGCACTCCGCCCTTACCGAACGTCGCCAGTAATCCCATTTTATTGGGATCGGGCTTTTCGGACTTCATGTTGGCGCCTTCTTTGCTACCGGTCTTCACAGCCGCACCTTGGGCTACGGCCGAAGTGGGAATCTTCGGCTTGTTCTGTGAATTCGGTTTCGGCTTCACCTCGGCAGCTTTGCCGGGGTTTGGTTTATTCTCGATCGCCTTCGACTCGGCCTTCGCGGCTTTGACCGGCGCGGCCTGAGTTTTCTTTTCGACTTCCTTAACCTCGACGATCTTTTTAGGAGTCTTCTCGGGTTCCGGTTCGGTCTTTGGCTCTTCTTTGGGAGTTGGCGGATTAAAGGTCACAATCGCTTTCCGTATAGGCTCTTCAATTTTGGCTTCGTCTTCCAGTAAGGGTGAAGGCGAGTAAATATTCATATAGAGTCCGAGGATTGCGGAAACTGCGAGCGCCAAAATCACGCCGGTCACTTCCGAAGATGTCATATCTAAAAGCGGAGCCACCAACGGCTTCGGAGTTTCGGCGACGTAGCGGATGTAAATCGAAATCAAATCGCCCTGCAGTCCAACCCGGACCATCTCACCCTGGCGCAAATCCATTTCGAAATGCGAGCCGGCATTGCGCATTTTGTTTTGGCGCGCCAATTCCGAGAACGACAGCGTTTCGCCGTCACGAACCACTTCACCGGTCATTTCTTGGGTCAAGCAAACCGTACAACCGCCCGCAATTTTCAATAGTTCGTATTTGCTGGCAGACGAAATAATAGGAACAACGACGTCCGCGTCCGCGCTCGAGCTGATGAAGACTGAACCTTGGCGACTGAAATGATTAGAACTTAAAATACGGTTGTTCCAGCTCACCAGAACTTCCACCACCGAGCCTTTGTGAGGCTTAATGATTTCTTTCAAATCCTTATAGGGAGTGGGCGGCGCAAAGGTCTTGCGATCCTTCTTCTTCTTTCCCAAAACGGCAATAGCGCCCGCGAACTTTCGAGCTTGCGGGATATTTGGCGGAGCACTGGGCTTAGCCGGCGGAACGAAAGCCTTTTTTTCCTCTTCTTTTTTCTTTTGCTCAGGCGGGGTGGACGCGGGGACCACCGGTGGAATCATCTTAGGGCTCGTATCCTCCATCGCCAAATCATCGTCGTCTACGGGCGGCGGTTCGGGCATGGTGAAGTTCACCGTGGAACGCTGGGTTACCGCGGTGACCTCAGGGCCAACTTGAGAAACTTTTGGCGGTGCAACTGGTTTGGGCACCCCGATAAAAAATTGCAACCGAAAAGGGCCGATGGTTATTTCATCGCCCGAGGTCAGCCGGTCTTCCAGGATCCGGTTGCCCGCTTTGAATGTACCATTTGAAGAACCCAAATCAGAAAGATAGTAGTCGCCGTCGCGCTCCTCGATCATCGCGTGAAGAAGCGCTACGCCTTCGTCCTGCAATTCAAGCTGAACGTCACTGTTGCGGCCGATAACAATTTGGCTATGCTCGAACTGGCGAACCGACTCGAGCTTTTCACCTTTAAAGACTCTTAGAACTACCGGCTGTTTCAATTTTTACCTCTGCCACGCTTAACTTCGTCTGCATCTCTGCGCATTTCCGGTAAGAAATCCTCACGCAGTTTAATGAGACGCTTGAAGTTGAATTGTTTTTTCTGCAGTAGATAAAACAATTCCGGCTTCTTCAATTCACCCTCAACCAACTCATCTTCAAAATCGATCTTTGTGCGTTTCTTGTCGCCCGCTTTATCGGCGCCGGCGGCTTTTTCCGTCTTCGGCTCAGTTTCCTCCTGAGCAAAGCCTCGTGATG
>JBEIHA010000136.1:0-8122 GCA_040381635.1 Pseudobdellovibrionaceae bacterium | reverse complement strand
GGAATTTTAGACAAACGCTTTATCCCCGAGCTGATTCAATCGCCCATGGGCATTGCTTCGGTGGCCAGCATTTATTCGCTGGTCTTCCTTCATTTTCTTTTCGGGGCCTACATTTACAACTTACGGAACAAAGAAACCGGATCGATGATTGCGGATCTACTTTTAAGCAGCGACAAGGTAGCGACGCCCGCGTACGCCAGCGACCCAGGGTCATCGGCGGCCAAGTCCGCTTAAGTTCGCTTGGCCTTTAAAATACGTTTCATGTACAATTTGAAAATTAGCAGAGGGGAATCCCATTGGAATCTGCGCGTAACCGCGTCGTTAAAATATTGCGCACCAGTGTGCCTGGCTTTCGCGAAGATCTACCGATCCCGAAGCAAGTGGATAGCCTAACGTTAATTCAACTTGTCGGTGACTTGGAGCGCGCGTTCAGCGTCGAAATTGCTTCGATGGAATTGGTGCCGGCGAATCTGGAATCTGTGGATTCCATCTTGGCTCTGCTGATGCGCAAATCAAGCCAGGTGGCGAAGTAGATGGAAACCACCTGCGCTAAGGGCAGCCCCCACTGGTTAGAGGATCATCTGCGCAGCCTCATTCTGAATATCGATTCCAAGTGCGAAGTTGCCGCCCAGGGGCAAGGGAGCAGCACTGCGGTCGCCAAGATTTGGCCTTGGATTCTGGCAACGTTTTTCTTAGCCCTAGGGTTTGTTAGCCCGACCTTCGGTATTCCCCAAATTTTAGATTTTGGTGCACGGGCCTCAATTGTGCCGCTAGCGATCGGCCTGGCCTTGGTGTTGGGCTGTGTGCGGGAAGCCCCTCTTAAAGATTCTTCGCGAGATTACATTTATTTGGGTACGGCGCTGGCCCTCTACATCTTCTTGACCGTGAACTTTGGCGGAACTTTGGAAGTGCGTTCCACCAGGCTTTACATTGAACTGGTTTTGCCACTTGCGTTTTTCGCTTTGCCGGTTCCGCCTCAATACAATGGGCAGAAGATATTTTGGGGTTTCGTTCTTCTATTTTTGATTCCTCTGACTTCTAGTTTTCATGACTTTATTTTTTTGGAGCGCAATAGTTCGAACCGCGCGGTACAGATTCGGTATTTAGTCCCGGTAATGTTACCGCTTATGGCATGGCTGGCCGCGCAGTCGCGATTGACCCGAGCCGAGTGGGCGCGTGCGGCGGCGATTCTTTTGTCGCCGGCGCAGATCCTATCAAAAACAGCTTTGCTCCCCGATTACCTGACATCGGAGCCCGGGGCGCGCAGCCGCTTTAAGGGTTTAAGATTGGTATTGATTGGGTCCGTCCATCTTTGGATTTTGGTCATGTTCTTTCCGGACTTTTTTCGGATGGAAGCACGCCCGCCCACCGGTTTCTTGGATTTTCTTTACTTAGGCTTCAAGGGATATTTACGTTTCTATTTTTTCGTTTACGGCGCGACCTGTCTGACACGCGGGATCTTCTTTCTGTCCGGATGGAGCGTGCCGCCTTTTTTCAATTTTGCTCTGTTGTCTTCATCGCCGCAGGATCGCTGGCGTCGATGGGATATTCCCGTCTATTTGACTTACCGACTCTTTATTTTTCTACCGGTTTTTCGTAGCACCGGCAGTTTATTCCTCGCCGTCTTCCTTACGTTTATGGTCGTGGCATCGAGCTATACTTTTCAGCCGCTGTTTTTATCGCTGGGTCCTGGATCGGTTGCCAGTGTCTTTGCGATTGAAAAAATCTTTGTTTTCTACGCCCTGCAGGCCGTTCTGGTTTACGCCGGAATTCGCACCGAACGTTTTTGGCCAAAGTCGGATTCTGTATATGGTTGGTGGGGGATTTTGATCACCACTCTTCTTATGTCTGTATGTTACGGCGTAAGGCATTTGCCGCTGAGATGGGTTCAAAGTATTTTATGATCGCAAGTATGGGCGTCCTGTACGATTGGTCCGCGCAAAGCGAAGTTACGCCGGCCCGGATGCTGGCGATGATCGAAAGGCGACGGGCCACCTTCACCAAAATGGGGATCGTTGGTGGGGCACGGGTGATGTTGCCGGCTCTCAGTTCGATGGATTTTTTTGCATCGCTTTTAGCATTGTGGTCCATCGAAGCTACGGTTATTCCCCTAGACACGCGTCTGACCCAAGCCGAAACCGACGCCTTGATTCAAAAAGCAAATGCCAATCACGTGCTGCCTGCTCAATTGGAATTGGCCAGTGGATCGCTGCCTTTGGCCTCGTGGCCGAAGGCCGCTTCAAGCGAGTCTTTGATCCTCTTTACCACTGGCACATTGAGCGCTCCTCGCGGAGTCATTTTGAGTTCTCGCGCGTTAGAAAATAAAATGAAAGTACTCGGCGCGAAGCTACCCCTGGGTGATATGCATTCGGCGCTTTGTTTTTTGCCGCTGTCGTTCGGTCACGGGCTGATTGGAAATTCTTTGGTGCCGTGGCTAAATGGATCTTCATTGACGATTATGCCACCGATCGACGTGGCCAGTGCGCCGGCCTTACCAGAGGTTCTGCGCCAAAGGGAAATCACGTTTTTCTCGTCGGTGCCGGGCGTTTGGGCGCTGTTAGCACGGATGATTGAGCCCGTGACAGGGACTCGGTTGAAAAGAATTTTTTGTGCCTCGGCGCCGCTGGGGGAAAACATCTTTAATGCGATTCAAAAACTTTTCCCAGGTATTCCCCTGCACAATGTATACGGGCTGACCGAGATGGCCAGTTGGATAGCGATGAGTTCTGAAATCGGCGTCTTTCAACCGGGGCGGATCGGATTTCCGGTCGACGGCGAAATGAAATTGGATGGCGAAGAAATTTACGTCCGAGGTGAATCACAAATGAATGGATATTTGGATGAGGCGCCCACGCCTAAAGGGGATTGGTTTAAAACAGCCGACATCGCGGACTATAGCGATAACGACGGCTATATCCTGCGCGGTCGTTCGGGAAATATCGTCAATAAGGGTGGAGTCAAAGTGCAACTCGAAGAGATCGAATCTCTTCTTAATTCTCATCCGAATGTTCGAGCGGCCTTATGTTTTAAAAGCGAAGACCGCGACGTCGGAGAAAATTTTGAAGTGGGTCTAGTTTTAGCGGACTCAACGCCTGACGCACGGGAAAAGCTGCAGTCCTGGTTTGCGGACCGGGTTAGTCTGCAGCGTCGACCTTCGCGCTGGCACTTTATAAATTCGCTGCCCATGAACGCGCGTGGCAAACCCGACCGATCTGAGCTTAAAAGGACCATTGGACAGGTGGCGAACAGCCCAAAATAAGCCAGAATCTAGGTTATGAAAAATCAAATTCTTAGCGCCATCACCGTGTTTGCATCCTTCGCTCTGATCTCCTGTGGAAAGTCCAAAAACTCTGACTTGTCTCAAATTCCTGGCCTGAGCGCTGGAAATGCACAGCTTACGGTAACGCAAAACGGATCGGTCACCGTAGATCTGGGGTCGCTTGGCGCGAGGAATGGACTGACGATCACGCGCGCGCCGATGTTTGGTCGCATCCGGGTCGCCGGCAGCAAAGTGACTTATAGATCAACAAATCCACTTTACAGCGGCGAAGACTCTTTTGGTTACCGCTTCACCAGTGGCGGGGTCACCTCCACCGAGGGAAATGTAGCCGTAAACATCACGCCGCTGGCTTCGGGGACGACAACTTACACCGAGAATTTCGCGGGCCAGGCCTTTGCCCTGCAAGGATGGCGTAGTTACGGTTCAACTGTAGGACATACGTCATCTTCTCTGGTCGAGTTTCGTAGGGGTTCCTACAATGGCGCGGCGTCGGACGTGCGCCGCTATAAAGTGCACGGGGATATAGCGTCTTACGCCGGGGATACGACTTATGTCTCCCTATTTGGATCATTGCCTATCGATGGGTCGGGCTTCCAAATGCACGATTGGCCGTGGAAGGCCGATTTGCTTCATGTTCCGGAGTGCGGCGTCGACGCCACCGTTACGGTCAAGATCCAGCCGGTGAACGGCGAGTATCCGATGGCCGCGATTCTTTTGAATTACGACATCGATCGCAACGCCGCAAACACCGCGCAAGAACTGACCGGTTATCAGCTTTTGGTTAATACGGGCGGAGGCTCGCTGACTTTATCTAGATTCAATCAGGCCCACGAATTGGCTACCGCTTACCTCGATCGCTGGCCGAACACCAATTATGGAACCGAGGCCCTGAAAAATCCCGTGGTGTCGGGCCCTTATAAAGGTTGGAATTATCGCAATGGTGCTTGGCCCGCCGGCGGTAACATCGGCGCTGGCGGCGCGAAGTTTGTCGCCGTTCGCTACCAGTATGACGTCACTACCGGAGGCACCACGATTTCCTTTGAGGCACGCCCCGCAAGCGGAGTCGATGCGACTCCCGGAGTTTGGGATATCGTGGTGAATCTGACCGGTACCGATTCGCTGACACCCGGGGGATCGTTTGGAATCATGCCGATGAACTATCACACTTCATCGATGTTGCTGACGACCGACTTTGAAGTGAGTGAATTCAAGCTTCAGTGCGTTTTGCCCTAAGCGTAAAAGTCAGAGCGACCAATAGAACGCCGCTTGAAGGGCAAATTCGGTCAGCGAGGGCGCGCCCACTTCGGATTCCATAAAGGTGGTGTTGTAAATAAGTTCGGGGCGTATGCCCCAACGATCGCCCAGAGGATAGTCGGCGCCCAAACGAATTCCCATATATACACCGGACCCGCTGAGGTTAGGCACCTGATCCGCATTGCGTGACACTTTACCTTGGCCAACTCCACCGCTTAGTCCAAGGAACATGGCGTAGCGCTTGTACAAAATGGTGCTTTCTGTTCCCTCAGAGTTAATGGCCTGTGGGGCGGGTCCGAAGAAATAATAGCGACCGTAAAGTCCGGTGAAGGTCAGGCCGCTGGTAAAAGGGCCTAGGCGAAACCCGCGCGAGTGTTCCACGCCCAATCCAATTTTATCACTGTAGAATGTTTCGGCGAAAATGGATAACACTCCGGGACCTTCGCTACGTTCGATGGCGTTTGAAGTCCCATTCACCTTTACGACCTTAGCTATGCCCGTGCCGCCAAAACCCATGGAAGCGCCAATTCGATATTCTCGCGCTTGTGCGGCTGAGGCGAATAGGGCGAAAAGAATGATAAATGGGCCGACTGTGAGTTTAAGCTGCTTGATTGCTGCCACTGGTGCCGTCCTGCGAGGGCACGGCCGTTGGCCCCGTGACGGGCGCCGGGAACATCGTGTCCAGACTGATCTCTTGGAAGCGCACCATTTCGTTGATGCGTTTCGCCAGCGAAGATAGCCATTCGTTTTTGGTGTTGTCATCGGTGCGGTCAGCAATTCGTAATTCGTCGCTCACCATTTCGGCTGTGAGGGGCGGCGCTAGGGAAATCAGCCGCTCTTGCAGGTCCGGCCGTACCCGTGCCAAGGCCATCAGTTCATCTGCGGTGACACGTGACATAAGCATTTTTAGTTTATCTTCAGGCCACTCGTTTAAGAACGCAAGCGACGGTGTCGAGCGCTTGAAACTGTCGATGGCCGAACCCTGCATCTGTGCGAGCAAGGTCGCTTCTTCCATCGGAGAAAGTACGGACACCAATTTGCCTAAAGTCATGTCTAGTGGCACGGTTTCTGTATTGCCTTGTGGCTTCATCTTAATGGCTAACGCAGAATCCATAGACTTCAGCTCGGAAGCTTCTATTTCGCTCATCCGCGCCGCACTTTCGAGCAGCTCTTTCTTTGCGTCCACAGATAGCGACTTCAAGTAGCGTGAACGCAGTTCGTTCGGTAAGAAGAGTGAAACAATGGTCTTCATTTTCGGATTTTGATCCATTAAGACTTGGTTCAAAACGCCCGTGTTGACCCCACCAAGATATCCGAATGGCTGGGTCAGAGTTTCAACACCAAGATTCATCACCGACAACATATCCCAGTAGGCTTTCTGTAAGGCGTCACGCTTTTCGGTGAGCTTCACGTCCGACATGCGAGCAAAGACTTTGGAGATCTCGGGGAGTGCATCGATAGGAATGGGTAGTTTCCCCAAACCCTGACCTACGGCTTCCGCAAAACAGGCAAGCTTGAATTTACCCTCGTCGCCGCCTTGGCACCAGGCGCGCATGATGGCTTCAAAATCTTTGGAAAGACGGGGAATGAGGGCGTTTAAGCGTTCGGTCAGGCCGACGATATCGCGCGAAGCAGAAAGGCGTTCTTCTTCGTCTAGTTCTTTGCGTTCTGTGTCGGCTGCTTTCTTGACGGCCGCGGCTTCACCAGCGGCGCCGCCCACGTTAACGGTCGGCCCAACCTCGCCGGACTTGGCGACTTGAGCCGAGGTCTTTGAGGTAAGGACCTTCCACATCAAAACGCCAAATAATAGCGCAAATGCCATGACGATTTGGCCCGCCAAAGACTGGAACTCGCTAAGCCAACCCAGCAGATCTTTTGCGGGAGTGACTTCTTTTTTGACGGGAATTGACTTGATGAAGGCGACAACACCTTTGCCGGTTTTGCCAAACTCGGACGTCACCCGGGTGGTCAGCCATTTTTCAATTTCAGCTTTGAATTCGGGTTCGACATCTTCTTTTAGGCCTACGGCCATGTTCACCGTTTTAATTCGGTAGTTGCGTAAGAACCCCTCGGCGGACGGCTTAACATCCTGTCCGGCGTACTTCTTTAGCAGTTCTTCAGGATCCAATGTTCCTAGCATAAGATCTGAAATGGGCTCGGCCGCTTGATTGATACTTTCGATAGTGGTTGCTTTTTTAGGTAGCTCGGTCAGGTCCAGTTGTGCGCCGACAGTAAACGCATTGCGATCCAACTTTGTGGCCAGTTCCTGCGCGAAGCGACGCGCCAGAACATCTTCCAGAAATGCCTTTGCGCCTAACGCCTCAGCACTCATAGCCGTCGATGCGGCATGCGCATCGACGGACACGAGCGAAAGTACGAAGAAAAGCGCTCGGACCCACATTACGGAGTTCCTCCGGCCGGGGGGGCGTTGGGAATATTGGGCTGGGGTGCAGTGATCGATGCAGGGACTCGGCCACCCGCTAAAGCGCGGGCCTTTGAAGCCATACGGACGGCGTCTTCTAATTGCGGATCGGCCTTCAGAGCTTCGTCATACCACTTAATGCTTTCAGCATAGTTTTTCTGCGCGAAGTAGATCGAGGCCCGCATCGAAAGTGCCCGGGGGAAGGCGGGGAATTCGCTAAGAATTTTATCGATTTCAATTTGCGCCCGCTCGAATTGGGCGCTTAAAGCAAATTTCTGCGCAAGGAACAATTTATCTAAAATATCTTTCGCGACTCGGGCTTCTTTCTGCGAGGTGCCCTCTTTTAACTTCACATCGAGGATCGTGGCCATTGTGCCGAAGCCCGTGGCAGGAATGCTAAAGTTTGCCGGAAGATAGCCGGTCTTTTCAACAACGACCGTGAAGAACTGTCCGGACTCCACCCCTGTGCCGACGGTTTTGCGCAATTCAGATTTGGGCAGCGTCAGCGGAGTTTTGCCCAGAGCTTTCTTTTCGCCAGATTTTGGATCTTGGAAGTACACGTCGGCAGCCACGGGATCGCTCTTCACCGTAAACACGGAGGAGCAAGCGCTGACCGACACAAGGATCCCAATCCATAGGAGTAATGTTTTCATCTTAATACTCTTATCGTTAGGCCTTGACGATTCCTTTAGCGCTAGCCAAGCGAACCGGACGAACAGAGAGTTGGGCACGATCTCAGGCGAGCTAGCGAGTGGCGCGAATAACGATAGAAGAATTGTTTAATTGTAACGCCGACGTGTCCGGATTGAAACTTGGCAAAGTTCGGTTGCCCGCACCTATACTAAGTGCTGGGCTAGTCACGAGAGTCTTCGTGTTGCTTAAAAAACTGAGGGTGGAATTTAGCACCGGTGACAGCTGACTGGACCCAGAATCGTTTGTTCCGTCGGTATTCACGCTGACAGTGGCTGAATTTGTTCCCATCTGCAGATTGCCAACCGCATGGTGAAAAACGCTGGGGTTCGAAAAGGAACCAAGATCCAAGGATACCCTTGCGCCCTCGATTACCCCGGGGCTCGAGACAAAAGATAGGGCGACCGAATTACGATACACGACCTGAATCTTGCTTAGATCATTAAAAGATAAACACAAACCAGCTTTGTAAATTC
>JBEIHA010000135.1:0-8127 GCA_040381635.1 Pseudobdellovibrionaceae bacterium | reverse complement strand
CGACCAGCTGCTGCTCAAGCACGGCCACCTTGCGGGTGGTCTCGAGCTTCATTTCTTCGAGGTGCTTTTGTTCGTCGCGCTGAAGCTTGCCCTTCGTTTCCTCGAATTTCGAGCGAATGGCTAAAAGCTGACTGTCGACCTCATCTTGCGTGATACGAACTTTTTCGGCCGCTTTTTTAGCGTCTTCCTGAGTATTCTGATGAGCAGAAATATCCGCCTTTAACGCGATCAGCGTGGTGCCGCTATCTAAGAGTTCTTTCTTATTCAGATCAACGTCTGCCTTCAACTTAAGTAAGCGTGCCTCCTGCTTTTCGGCCGATGTTTTGGCTTCGAGCATTTTCGTATTTTCTTTTTCGACGGTGTCGTTCAAACGTTTGGTTTCGGCCTCGATGGTTTCGCGTAGCTTGGACACTTCGCGATCACGAGTTTCGACCAGGTGACTGACTTCGGTCTTCAATTTTTGGATCTGATCGATTTGTTCTTTGTTGTCGAACTCAAGCTGCAGACGCCGATCGCTCAATTCGCCTTCGAGCAATTCGCGCTGACGGCCGGCTTCTTTGAGAAGGTCTTCCTCGAACCGAGCCAAGCGAGTGCTCATGGTTTCCCGAGCATTGCGAACGAGTTCCTCTTCTTTCTTGCGGATCATTTCCTCGGCTTCGGCGAGGCGCCCTTCTTTTAGTTCGCGCGCGGTAATTTGCGCTTCATCCAAAATTCGTTCGCAATCCTCTTCGGTGCGGCGACGCAGTTCCATCACGAAGCCTTCGGCCTGATCGCGGATCTCGGCTGATTTGGCACGTGATTGATCCAAAATTGACTCAGATTCAGCTTGTGATTTTTGGTAAACCATTTCGGCGGAACGATAAGCTTCGTTCAAGCGCTTTTGATAAACGTCGTCCATCTTCGCCTGCGTGGCGTGCGCCCGACGATAGATGTCTTCCACTCGACGTTCGGCTTCGACTTCGGCTTCCTGGATCATAATCGCGGCGCGCTTTTGCGCGTCTTGCACGATCTTTTCAGCCTGCTCGCCAGCTTCGACGGGTTGACGGGGTTCAACATTGATTTCTTTGGATTCGCGAACCAAACGACGTTCATTGATCGTGGTCGTCACAATGGTCTGTGTATTTTCTTCCTGGGCCTTGAGTTCGGGCTGAGTGGGCGGAGTTGATCCCTTCCACATCTGCGCTTCGACGGACACGCTTAGGCGCACTCCACTTTGACCCAATTGGATAAAATCTTCGGGCAGAACGCGTACGGGCGTATGCGGCTTCAGCCGCTTGCCATTCACGAAGGTGCCGTTTGACGAGCCATGATCTTCCACCCAGCACTGCCCGTCCTTGAGTTGGACACTCATGTGGCGGCGACTGAGGGTTTCGTGCTGGATCGTAAGGTTGCAATCTTCGGCGCGGCCGACCGAAAGCATATCGCCTTCGATCTTCTTCGTCGTCGTCCCACCCTTGGGGGTAGTCAGCGTAACGAAAAAGCCCCCCGCTGTGGTATCGAGTTGTGCAGCCATAGGTCACCTAATACAAAGCCCGCCTAAGCGGGGCACCCTTCATTCGGCCGCTATGGCCTACTTTACGAAGCTTTCGAGCCGCCCTGTTCCATATTGGTCATGCGGCTTTTCGGTACGCGCTTAACTTCCATATTCACCGCGTCTTCGGCCAGGGCTTCCGCAGGATCGCGATGCTCGTCGAATTTCTTGTCGCCTGACGGATACTTGTTGTTGTCACAACGATACCAAACTAAATCTAAAGAGGTTTCAAAGCGATCCACCATTGAGACATAGACACGCTCGGGATTGAAAATCACGTTGAAGATGTGGGCGCCCAAAGAGAACACGATCCCCGCGATCGACGTTTTCATGGCGAAGGCGATCTCTTGAAGAAATCGATCCATGACGTTCTTGGTGTTGTCCAGATCCTGAAGATTCATGCCGCCAAGCTCTTGAAGGCCGCCGGCGATACCGACGAAGGTTCCCAAGATACCGGCGATAACGAAGAGACCGGGCAAAATGCTGACCAGATCATTCACCGCCGCGATTGGGAAAATTCCGAACACTCTGTTGAAGCAGGGATTCTGCGACATTGTGGCACGCGTGATTTGCTGGAGCTTCGGGGTTTCATCCGTCCACTTGAGAAACTTGAGCTGATTTAGCAGATCCTTCACCATCCAGGCGGCACCTTGCTTCACCAAGAAGATCCGGTCACTAAGGCCCATGATTCCGTCGCCACGACGGCGCCTTAGGCGATCCCGTAGGGCGAAAGTTTCGTAATAGGTTTTTTCAAGCAAACGTTTCGAAACGACATAGAAGGAAACGTTTTCTGGTTTACCTGGCTTTTCATGTTCGATGTAGCGCGAGACGCGAAGTTCGAATTGCTTCGCAAACCAGTCGTGCCGCTTAACTGTGTACCACATGAAGAAACGGAAGAAGACGCCGACCAAAAAAATGACGGCCATCAAATAAGGCAGCCCAAGAATAAAATATTCAATCAGAGCTTTGCTGTTCATAATCCCCTCTACTTTTTTCCGTCCATGCTGAAGCGAACGACAACTCGTTGCGCTTTTTTGCAATCATTCTTCTTACAAAATTCCGCGGCATTGGCCGGAGTGCGCCCGCCTTTTACTTTCATTACTTCCAAGAAACTGCGTCCCGAGACTTTCATCAACGACAAAAGATCTTTCTGGTGATCGAACTGGCTGTTGTTTTCGAGCAAGTAATTGAAGATCGAATTAGCACGGCGGTAGCTTAAGTCCATATTGTATTTCAGCGCCGCTTTGTCGTCGGCCTTGTTGCTGTTGGGATCAACGAATCGACCTTTGTATGTGGGCGACGCGAATCCTACGACTTCGACGGTGGTGATCTTGTCGGCCAACTTGGGATTGCCGAACAAGGATCTCGAATACACGGGCATGGCGCGCTCGATGATGTCTTTCATCGCGTCTTTCAAGTTAGCCGAATCACTTTCGAAGTAGTTTTCGCCAAAATCCAGAAGCACTTCGCCGGTCTGCATATCGATGTCCGCTTTAACGCCCGCGGCTTTGAATCCCCGCTGAATCTCGCGCGCAATCCCGCGGCGCAGATCGGCTTCTTCTTTGGCTTTAGCCAAAGCGCCTTGCGTGCTGACCAACTTGCCTTCGGTCTCTTTCAAGGCTCCGGCTAAACCCGCAAGTTTACCGTTAAGTTCTTGCTCTTTGCGGGCGGCGTCCGCGCGCAATTGACCTTCGCGGCGCGCGCGCTCGGCGGCGTCCATTTGACCTTTTTGAAATTCTGCTTCGAGAGAGGCGTTCGCGGCTGCAAGCTCTTTATTATGAGCTGCGCGCAACCCGGCCATCTTGGACTTTAGGCCTTCTGCCTCGTTGGCCACCCGATCCAATTTAGATGAAAGCTGTTCGCTCTCTTTTGACTTTTGCTTCAACGCCACTTGGGTGCCTTTGAGTTCGCTCGACAATTGATTCAACTGATTTGAGAAGTCCTTGTTGACCGCTTTAAGAGCTTCGATTTTTTGCACGCCCGCTTCTTGAGTCTGACGGACCTTTTCGTCGTAAGCGGCTTTGGTCATTTCCTGGGCCTTGTAAGCGGCCAACAAATCTTTCTTCTTTTTCGCTAAAGCCGCACGGGCTCGTTCGATCTTGGTTTGATTATCCGCAATCTGCTGTTTTTTCTGTTCGACCTCGGTTTCGAGACTATTGATGTCCTTCTTCTGCTGATCGATGGTGGTGTCTTGCTCTTCGATCAAATCGTTTCGCGCCATGACTTTGGTTTTTTGCAATTTGTTGGCGTTAATGATGTTGCGCACCAGCTGCTGATACTTGTTCAATGCCACTGATTTACGGTCGTTTTCTAAAGCTTGTTTCGCTAGCTTGTCCCGTTCATCTTTGGATTCCTCTTCGAGCAACGTCAACTTGTCCATCAACTCGTTGTATTCGTTGACTTCATTCTTCGAAGCGTCTTTTTCCATGTAATTCGACTTCACGGCCTCGTACATTTTGAGCTGGGATTTCAGCTCTTCGTTTTCCATAGAAAGCTTGCGATTGTCGACCTGCGCTTTGATCGCATCGGTGCCGGTGCGCAAGGAGGCGGTCACGTACAACAAAAGAAATATCGTGCTAAGGCCCAAGAACAAATCGGAATACGACGTCCAGAATGAATCCGAATCGTTGCCATGTTTGTTCTTTCGATAATCGAAGGACATCAGACCCCCTAAAACGCCCAAATCTCTATCGGAACCCTAAGCAACAGACTTAAGAATATGATTTCACAGGAATCCCAAAGATTAACAGACCAAAGTTTAGTCAGTTTAACGAGGATTCCAAACGCAAAACACTGGCTAAGTTTTAGACGGAGTCGCTAAACATTACGTATAGGTAATTAAATTGATTTGATGTACAACCGGATCTCTTAAATTTTGTTCATTTACCCATTGAGGAGGATTCGTGAATTCCAAAATTATTTTAGCCGCCGTGGCTATGACCTTCGTCGCGGGTGTCGCCGCGCACGCGGACGAAAATCGACGACCCCAACGTCCGGCTCAACAGCCACAACAAGAACAGCGGTTTGAGGACGAAGACTTGGACGAAGAATATCATCGCCCGAGCCGTTACAATCAGGCACCCCCGCGCCAGGAATACCGCTCGCGTCAAGAGTATTACTGCCAACAGCCGCGCTGCCAAGCACCCGAGGTGTTGCCCTATCCGAACGCACCGATTTTTGCTCCCGTTCCTTTGCCCCGCCCGATCAGCGGGGTTTGCACGGTGGTCCCCAGAAACTACGGTGGAAATTGGGGTTGGGTGATTTTGGTGAACAACCAGTTTGAAGTGGCCCGTGGTCTTCGTCATGAATCGCCGAACGTCCCGCACTTGCGCCAGCAGTTGATGTGGAGCGGAGTTTGTTTGACGTTCATAAATTGATTTAATTCTGAAGGGATGAGGCCAGCGAGATCGCCGGCCTCTGGGCTTAAGCCTAGGGGGTAATTTTCCTCTTTATAGGTTGCGGCGGCCTACTCCGAAAGATTGCACGTTGAGCGAACGTCGGTTCACCAGAACGGCGCTTTGTTCGTTGATCTGAAAAACAAATTCGCCGTGGGGTTCGTCACAGAAAAGCTTCGCGTCCTCGGCGTTGAGCGGGCGATACGCCGACTGAGCACCGACGTAGGCTCTTCCACCATTATTGTTTCGATATTGGTCAAGATTCAGTACGCCGTCATCCGTCGGAAAGACGAGATCCGCACTGTACTGATTGCTCCAGTTAAGAGCTGATTTTACCACGCTAATTTTGCAGGCTATTGCCACTAAGCGGCGGTCACCGGTCACAGCGAAATAATTAGAGCCGGCATCTTTGGTTGTGACTAGGACCCGAAATTCTTGAGCGTTGGCCGAAAGGCCTGCGGCAAGTCCGATTAAAATTGAAGCGGCAATAAACATCCAGGTATGTATAGCTCTCATTTTCGGTACCACTCCTTCAGTACTTAACGAACCATTTAGCAATCGATATGCCGGGGGTCTGTTGGTCCCAGGTCCGCTTTGGCCCCTCGGAAGTGCCGTTTAACGTCGCTTTTCTTTGCAATACTTCCAATCGTTACGGTATGAGCAAGACATGAACAATTACGAAAAGCTCGAAGCTAGATTCCGTCAGATCAATCGCCTAAATGATGTTCGCTCGATCGTGGGATGGGACGAAGCCGTCGTGATGCCAGAAGGTGCAAGCCCCTATCGTAACGAGGCTCTGGCCGAATTGGGATTAGTGATCCAAAATTTGGTGAGCGGGCCTGATGTCGGTGAATGGTTAGACCGCGCGGAAGCTACGGGTGACTGGCAACGCGCCAATTTGCGCGAGATGAAACGCATCTACATTGAAGCCACCGCCGTTCCGGTTGAGCTTAATCAGCGCGCGACAGTCGCGCGAATGAATTGCGAACAGCAATGGCGAAAGTTGCGGGGAGAAAACAATTGGAAAGCCTTCTTACCGTACTTGCAGGAAGTTTTGGGACTTACTCGCGAAGTCGTCGGCGAACTGCGCAAGCACAATTCACTGAGCGCCTACGATACGGCGTTAAACATGTTTTCCCCTGGTTTATCCACAACCGCGGTGGAAGCGATGTTTGGCGAACTGAAATCATTTTTGCCCGACATGATTCAAGAAGTGGTGCAGCGTCAAGCTAAGGAAAAATGCATTCTTCCCGAAGGCCGCTTCCCTATGGCCGCCCAAAAAGAATTGGGTTTAGAGTTGATGGGCGCCATCGGCTTTAACTTTAAAAATGGCCGACTGGATGAAAGTCACCATCCCTTTTGCGGCGGCAATCCACGCGACGTGCGCGTCACCACCCGCTACAACGAAGGGGAATTTGTCTCGTCTTTGATGGGCGTGCTTCACGAAACGGGACACGCACTTTATGAACAGCATTTGCCCGAGGACTGGTTGACTCAGCCGGTGGGCGCGGCGTGCGGAATGTCGGTTCACGAATCCCAAAGTTTGTTTATGGAAATGCAGGTCTGCCGAAGCTCCGAGTTTTTGACCTTTGCCGCACCCTTGATCCGTAAACACATGCAGCCCTTCGTGAAAAATCCCGAATCGCTGGAGACCGGAAACTTACTGAAACTTGTCTCACGCGTGAAGCCTGGCTTTATTCGCGTGGACGCGGATGAAGTGACTTACCCCGCGCACATTATCCTGCGCTTCGAAATCGAACGCGATCTGATGGAAGACAAATGGCCTTTGAGCGAGCTTCCTGCCGTCTGGAACGAGAAAATGAAATCTTACCTGGGACTAACAACCTCGGGTGACGATAAGAACGGCTGCATGCAAGACGTGCATTGGCCGTCCGGTTCGTTCGGATATTTTCCCGCTTACACTTTTGGCGCGGTGATCGCGGCGCAACTTTTTGCTAAGTTGCAAAACGATCGGCCCACGGTGGGCACCGAAATTTCGAGCGGAAATTTTGAAGGACTGCGCCACTGGCTAAACACCTGTATCTGGAGCCAAGGGTCTCGTCTTCACACCATGGAAACCGTAGAAAAAGCCGCCGGCCCATTAAGCGCCGTAGCTTTCCGCAAGCATTTGCAGACGCGGTACTTGAGTTAATGATTTTCGCGCTAGAAAAGAAAGCGAGCTTCCGCGAACGCCGACGACGTTTCTTTCAAACGTCCAAAGAAACTGTTTTTTTCTCCGGCAAAAATCTCAATGAAAAAAACGCCGAGGCCGCACTTAGGGCTTTGATGTTTCAATATCGAATTGGAAATCGAGAAGCCTTAGATTCAAAAGCTTCTGGGTTTATCCCCTTCACCGGTGACGGCGCGGACTTAAAAAAGAAAGCCGTGCTTGAGAGAGCGAACGCTGAAGTTATGGCAGTCTTCGAAAACATCAAATAGCGCGCAATGGTAACGCGCTGTCTCTCCAGGATTTAAACGGCGCATTCATGATTCAAATGCTAGACCTCATCCAATCCATTTGTTTTATCGAATCAAATTACTTCTTACAGCCCACCGCGAGTTTTTTCTGATTGGTCGTGAAGGCCTCTACCAGCGACGGATCCAAGTTGGCCGGTGGCGTGGCGTAGAAATCTTTAGCGGCGCGGTCGCCCAGAAAGGCTTGCGCGAAAATCTGATCGATCAATTCTTCGCCGTCATCTTTGAGTGTGCTGGCGGCCATGCGCTTCTTGAATTCGGCTAACGCCTTTGGAAATGGATTTGGCTTCATCTTTAACATGCATTTTTGAGCCGTGGCCGTGCACGCGTCCGCCGTGCAAGTGATCTCTTGCTTTAGAGCCGGCGTAGGTCGTTCGGAGAAAAACCAAAGCTCTTCGATCTCCAATCCTTTGCCAGGGATTTCTTTTACCCAGTAGGTCTCGTTCGGATCACTGGCGAAAGCTTTTAAAGATTCAAAAGGTGTGGGAACCGCGTGCGCGGCAGAATTCGGCGGTGCACCCTTTACGGCGCCCGCGGGAACGCCGCTACCGGCCACCGGTGGCGCCGTGGGGGATACGGGCTTTAACTCACTATGGGCCGAACCGCCCGGCTCGTCTTTTGCCGCGAGCTCGTAGAAAACGCCAAAGTCCGAAAACGCCCGTTTGCCTTTGGTGCCCGGCACTTCGCGGTCTTCGAAGCCGCACACGAAAAGTGTGGTGCCATTCT
>JBEIHA010000134.1:0-8132 GCA_040381635.1 Pseudobdellovibrionaceae bacterium | reverse complement strand
GATCGTCGAGCTTTTGAAAAAAGACGGGATTCAAATCGCACGCCGTACCGTTGCGAAATACCGCGACATGTTGCGTATCTTGCCGTCGAGCAAGCGTAAGAAAATGTTTTAGAGATTGTTCTCAGCGCACCGTGGGCCTTTGATCTTTTTCATTGGCCGGTAAAGTCGCTTGGAATTATGAAAGAACCTTTCTCGAAAAGCGGCCCGACATGTGTTTCGAAAAAGTGGTCGACGCGCGCATTCGCCGCCGCCATAAAATCACCTTCGAGACGATTGCCAAAGATGTATTTCTTAAGTTGGCGAAACGGCCGACCCCAGTCAGCGACTCGAGTGTATGGGCGAAGCTTCCATTTTAAACCCTGAATTTTCTGAACCAACACCGACGTTAGTGCGCGAATCCAACGCGCGTATAGGATTCGATTCGGAATCTGAACCGCCAAATGAATATGATCCGCGTGCACCGCCTTTTCATATATCTTGATCCCAAATTTATGCGCGTATTTGAAGATCAGAAATTCCACCATTTTTTTGTTCTTAATCAGTTGGAATGAATTTGTCGCCTTCAGCACTAAGTGAACTGGTTTTTTGGAGCTGAGTGGCCGAACTGCTTTTCGAGAACCCGCGAGCAATGAGCCACCAAACTGATTACCGAATGTTTCTGCGAAGAGTGATCCTTGTTTCATAGAGAATTATCGTAGCACAGGTTTATAAGAACGATATTTTTGCTTTTTCTGGAGAGAAGCACAATTGCAATAGTGTTGACGATAAAGATTTAAACGGGCTGGTTGGCTTCGCCCCGAGGTGATTTTTCAGGTCACGAGTGGGGGTGCGTGGAGATTGCGTTCTACTCTCTGTGTGCGGAGGGCAAGTACGAAAATGACGTCAACTTGATTAGTTAAATAATTTGGTAGGTCGCCGCGATGCAAGCCGTTCGAACGCCCGCGCCGCCCTCCACCGCGAATTCACCCCATCACGGTCGAAACCCCTGGATTTCTCGTGCGATTAGAAGAGTCTCAGTTAAGCTCTTGCAAAACTTTACCGCCAGCATGATCCGCCACCTACCTGGCACCAAATCAGCGCGTGGCCACGGGCCAAGCTTTTTCCTGCAATTCTCATTTTAAGAAACGCCAGCCGTGGCCAGCCGAGTCAAAATCTCGTCATCATCCACGCATGAATAAATTTGAGAATGTGATCCGCTTAACTCAATCCCCACAATTGAAGATCCGATAAGCCTTTATGCGTATAGATTTTAAATTCCGACATTTGCCGCACTCCGAAGAACTCACTGCCTACGTGACTGACCACATCGACAAGCTCACCAAGTACGAAATGAAGCCTGTTCGAGCTGAATTCACGTTCACGTCTGAAAAGGCGTCGAGGCGCGTGGATATCCACGTGCGCGGCGAAGACATCGAAATGCACGCGCGTGCCGACGCCGAAGACTTCTTTCACGGAGTCGATCAGGCTATCGCAAAAATCGCCAAGCAGCTTTCTAAGAAAAAAGCCAAGGTTCAGGCGCACACCGGTAGACGTCGGGCGACGCCGCACAAAGTCAGTTGACCCCAAGGTGAGTCCCCGGTTAAATCCGAGGATTCATTCTTAAAAAGGGTCAAAACGTGCTTAATTACTTGTTCACCAGCGAGTCCGTTTCGGAAGGTCACCCCGATAAATTAGCCGATCAAATTAGCGATGCGATCCTTGACGCTTTCTTGGCTCAAGATCCGCGCAGCCGCGTCGCTTGTGAGACCATGGTCTCGACCGGTTTCACGGTCTTGGCTGGTGAAATCACGTCCAAAGGCGTTGTCGACTACCAGCAAATCGTGCGCGAGGTCATCAAGGACGTCGGTTACGATGACTCTGAAATGGGATTTGATTACAAATCTTCGGCTGTTCTCGTGGGTCTAGGTAAGCAAAGCGCGGACATCGCCATGGGCGTCGATACGAAAGAGCAAGGCGCCGGCGATCAAGGAATCATGTTCGGTTACGCGAACAACGAGACCGCGGAATTTATGCCTGCCTCGATCGCCCTTTCGCACAAGCTGCTGGTTGAATTAAGCCAAGCTCGCAAAAGAAAAGACGTCAAATTTCTGCGTCCTGATTCAAAGAGCCAAGTCACCATCGAATACAAAGACGGCAAAGCGGTGCGCGTAGACACCATCGTGTTGTCCACTCAACACACCGAAGACGCCACCCATTCACAAATTAAAGAATACATCATCGACGACCTGGTCAAAAAACACATTCCTTCTCATTGGATCGATAAGGACACGAAGTTCCATATCAATCCCACCGGTCGTTTCGTTATCGGCGGACCCCATGGGGATGCGGGTTTGACCGGCCGAAAGATCATCGTGGACACTTACGGTGGACACGGGGCTCACGGCGGCGGGGCTTTCTCGGGTAAAGATCCTTCGAAAGTGGATCGCTCGGCCGCTTATGCCGCCCGGCACGTGGCGAAAAACATCGTGGCCGCGGGACTCGCCGAAAAATGTTTAGTGCAACTCGCTTACGCGATTGGCGTGGCCGACCCGGTCAGCATTATGGTTCAGGATTACGGCACCGGTAAAGTCGACGGCGAAGTCCTGGCCAAGGCCGTAAGTAAAATTTGGAGCCTCAAGCCCGCCGCGATCATCGAACAGTTCGACCTACTCAAACCGAAGTTCCGCAAAACCACCAACTACGGACACTTCGGCCGCTCTGCTCCCGAGCTCACTTGGGAAAAGACGGACAAAGTTGATGCGCTTAAAGACGCCGTCAACATCTTGAAACGGATGTAATTTTGGCGCGAGGTTCGGAAGTATGGCAAACCAGTTTAAGCGAGGCCCAAAGCACCTTGGGCCAGTTTCTGAGTGATCCGAAAACCATCGAGATCTGCACGCAGTTTTCCGACCTGCTGATTGCCACCATGAAGTCCGGAAATAATCTTTTTACCTGCGGCAACGGCGGCAGCCATTGCGATGCCATGCATTTCGCCGAAGAATTGACCGGACGCTACCGCAAAGATCGTCGCGCATTGGGCGCGCTGGCCCTTGGGGATGCCAGTCACGTGACTTGCGTTTCGAATGACTATGGCTTCGAACATATATTTTCGAGGCAACTTGAAGGCTTGGGCCGAGCGGGCGACATGCTCGTGGGTTTATCCACCTCCGGAAATTCATTGAACGTGGTTCGCGCGTTTGAGACCGCGAAGAAAAAGGGCGTGAAAACAGTGGCGCTATTGGGTCGTGATGGCGGTAAACTAAAGGCCCTGGCAGACTTGGCCATCGTCGTACCCGGTTCGAGCTCGGACCGCATTCAAGAACTGCACATAAAACTGATTCACATCGTAATCGAAGTCCTCGAGCGCGACTTGTTCCCGGAAAACTACAAATGAGTCCTGATTTAATTCGAAACTTTTCTATCATTGCGCATATTGATCATGGCAAATCGACCTTGGCGGATTGCTTGATGTCGTTCACTCAGACGGTGAGTGATCGCGAAAAAAAGGCGCAGTTCCTCGACAATATGGATCTTGAGCGTGAACGCGGGATCACCATCAAAGCGCAAACCGTGCGCCTGATGTACAAGGCTAAAGATGGACAAACATATCAGCTGAATTTGATTGATACTCCCGGACACGTGGATTTTTCCTACGAGGTTTCACGCTCGCTGGCCGCGTGCGAAGGCGCCGTGCTGGTCGTGGACGCCGCCCAGGGGGTTGAGGCCCAAACCTTAGCCAATGTGTATTTGGCCCTCGAAGGCGATTTAGAAATCATCCCGGTCTTGAATAAAATTGACTTGCCCGCGGCCGATCCCGAAGGCGTACGTAAGCAAATCGAAGACGGTATCGGCATCGACGCTAGCGAGGCCATCTTGGCCAGCGCCAAAGAGATGATCGGCATTCAAGATATTCTGGAGGCCGTCGTCGCAAAAGTGCCGCCGCCGGTGGCCGACCGGTCCGCTACCCTAAGGGCCCTCATCTTTGATTCCTGGTTCGATCCCTACCAAGGCGTCGTCACCCTCGTCCGCGTGATGGACGGCGTTCTAAAGGTCGGCGAGAGAATCAAGTTCATGGCGACGGACAAGGATTACGAAATTCTTAAGCTCGGAGTTTTCACTCCTTACGCCACCAACTTCGACACACTGGACGCCGGCGAAGTGGGATTTATCATCTGCGGGATGAAAGACATTCGCGACGTCAAAGTGGGCGATACGGTCACCAATGCAAAGAAGCCCGCGACTGAACCCTTGGCTGGTTTTCAAAAGATTACACCCATGGTTTTTTCCGGCATTTTCCCAGTTGAAGCACAGCATTTCGAAGATCTAAAAGAATCTCTAGAAAAACTGGTGTTGAACGATTCGAGTTTATCTTACGAACCCGAAGCTTCGGCTGCGCTTGGCTTTGGCTTTCGCTGCGGTTTCTTAGGATTACTGCACATGGAAATCGTGCAAGAGCGTTTAGAGCGCGAATTCAACTTGAATCTGATCACCACCGCACCGACCGTTGTTTACAAAGTGGTAAAGACTTCGGGCGAAGAGTTGACCCTTGAAAATCCGGCGGACATGCCGGATCCCACTCAAATCGAAACCCTACTCGAACCCTACGTGAAGCTGTCATTGCACACGCCGTCCGAATACATCGGTGGCCTGCTGAAGCTTTGTGAAGATCGCCGTGGGGTCCAGATCAAAATGGAATACATCACCGACGTCAAAGTCATCATCGAATACAAATTGCCCATGAACGAAATGGTGACGGATTTCTACGACAAGTTAAAATCCATTTCCAAAGGCTATGCCTCAATGGAATACGAAATCATCGGCTTCGAACCGGGCGATCTAGTGAAAATGGATATTTTGATTAACGGCGAACCTCTCGACGCATTGTCGATCATGGTTCATAGATCAAAAGCCAATCACAAGGGCCAAAAGCTCGCAGCGAAACTCAAAGAATTGATCCCCAGGCAGCAGTATCAGGTGAATATTCAAGCTGCCATCGGCGCGAAGATTGTCGCTCGGGAAACGCTGGGCGCTCTTCGTAAAGACGTAACCGCCAAGTGTTATGGTGGCGATATTTCGCGTAAGCGCAAGCTTCTAGAAAAGCAAAAAGAAGGTAAAAAACGGATGAAGTCCGTGGGTTCGGTCGACGTTCCGCAGGAAGCCTTTTTGGCGATCCTTAAGGTGGACGACTAGTGCGAATTTTCAGCCGCCGTTTTTGGACGGAAGGACCTGGCTCCTTTGTGGTCGCCATTGGTTTAGCGCTCTTCGTACGTTGGGCTTTTTTTGAAGCCTACGTGATCCCCTCAACATCCATGTTGCCGACCCTTTTGGTAAACGATCATATCTTCGTGAATAAAATCATCTACGGAGTTCGCGCCCCGTTCAGCGAAAAGTGGTTTGTCCAGTGGACCCATCCTCAGCGCGGTGAAGTCGTGGTGTTTAAATATCCCGCCGACAAGGACAAGTACTACATCAAGCGCATAGTGGGCCTGCCGGGTGACCGGATCCTTTACGAAAACGGCCATCTCTACGTGAACGAAAAACTGGTCGAACGAACAATTCCTCAAGGTCTAAAGGAGGAATGGAATTGGCTTCGCGACGGCGATTTTTTAGGAGAGGCCAAGTCCGGGGGGCGTTCGCTTTACGTCCACTGGGAAGAAACGTTGAATGGCCAAAATTATTCCGTGCTCCTGCGCAAAGAGAGTGGCGGTTCCGGAACCTTTGGACCGGTCACGGTTCCGCCGGCTCAGTACCTCGTGCTCGGCGATAATCGTGACAATTCGCAAGATAGCCGCGCCTGGACGGAGGAGCGACGCTTCGTGCCCAGGGAGTATTTAATCGGCCGGGCCTCCTTCGTTTGGTTGAGCTGTGAAAGCACGTTGCCTGTGCTCACCTTTCTATGCAATCCTCTAGAAATTCGCTGGAAAAGACTCACCCATAGCGTTCACTAAAAATATCTGAAATAAGGCGATCCATGGCCGAAACTGCAGTTAGTACCAATAAGAAAAAGGCAAAGTTTGGCGAAGGTTTAGGTTCGTTCTTCCTCGCCGTCCTGGCCATCCTCGCCTTCCGCTGGATGCTCTTTGAGCCCTACGTGATTCCCAGCGGAAGCATGATTCCCACGTTACTGATCCACGATCATATTCTGGTCAGTAAGTTTTCCTACGGCGTACGGGTTCCCTTCACTAAGACCTGGCTTTTCAAAAACTCCGAACCCCAGCGTGGGGATATCGTTGTTTTCCGTTCAGTGGAAGACAGCGGCTACTTTATGATTAAGCGCGTGGTCGGTTTGCCCGGTGATAAAATCGAAGTCGATCAAGAAGGCTTCATTAAACTCAACGGCGATAAACTGGAAACTAAGCTTTTGCCTGTGAGCGATGTTTCCGCTTCGCAAGAGCCTTATTTTCATGTGAAAGAAAGTGATCTCGGTGGCGGAACTTATTCGGATTTTGATTTTTTCGAAGAAAATCTGAAGGGTGTTACGCACCGCGGGCTACTGACCAAGGGCGCCGCCCGTTTTTTTGATCGCCCCATCACCGTTGGCGAAAACGAATATTTTTGCATGGGCGACAATCGCGACAATTCCAAAGACAGCCGCTATTGGGGCTCTCTGCCCAGAGAAAACTTGCTCGGTAAGGCTCTATTTGTTTGGCTAAGCTGCGACGAAACCCTGCCCTTTCTGCCATTCCTTTGTAACCCGCTTAAGTTGCGCTGGGGACGTTTCTTCCACGGCCTAAAGTAATGAGTACTAAGAATCGTGCCGACTTTCTTGTCCGCTCTAGTCTTCAGTCGTTCGCCGTTATTTTAATTCTTGGAATCGGCTTAAGAACCTTTGTTGTGTCGAGCTTTGTTGTGTCGGGTCAGTCCATGCTGCCCAGCATTTGGCCCGGAGATTTTATTCTGGCGGCCAAATGGCGCACCCAGAATCTTCGACGCGGCGACGTGGTAGCTCTGCGTTGCCCCAACAACAACGACGAGATTTGTCTGAAAAGAGTTGTGGGTCTGCCGGGGGATCGCATCGAAATCCAAGGTGGACGCCTGAGCGTAAACGGCGAGACAGCGGTTCTCCATTCGGTCACCGATCAAATCGTCACCGAAGTCGTGGCGGGAGAAAGCTGGTTGATATGGCCCGAATCGCCCCCCTCGGAACCCGGGGGCCCCGCGTCCGATCCCATTGTCGTACCGCCGCAGCAAGTTTACGTCCTCAATGATAAGCGAGAAGTCATCGATGATTCTCGCTCATGGGGACCAATAAAATCGAATTTAGTCGAGGCCCGCGCCCTCCGGGTTTGGCTCAGTCTCGATTGGTTTGAGGCGGGGCAAGTTCGCTCTTGGCCGCGCCTGCGTTGGGAGCGAATGTTCCGTGGCATCAATTGACTAATTCGAACACCTCAAGTTACTGTCTTGTCCAATGTCACTCGTCGGCGAATCATTCCTCAGCTCAGACCAACTCACTGAGAAAGATATCGAACAGATCTTTTCTCGGGCCAAGCTTTTTAAATCCGAGTTCGAAAGCAAAAAGCGCATTGATCACCTCATCAAAAGCGACGGTCTTAGCCACAAAGTGGTTGCCCTTGTTTTTTCAGAACCTAGCACCCGCACGCGAATGAGTTTCCAGGTTGCGGCGGCCCGATTGGGCATGCGCTCCGTGGCTCTCGACAATCCCCAAAACGCTTCGATTTCTAAGGGCGAAACATTAGAAGACACGTTTAAAAATATCGCGGCCATGATGCCGGACTTGATGATCGTACGTTACAACACGAACCTCGATGCAGATGCGGCCATTAAGGATTTGCCTTGCCCGGTGATCAGCGGTGGTATCGGTTCTAGCGAACACCCGACCCAAGCGTTGTTGGATGCCTTTACGATTCAGGAATTCCGCGGAAAAGTGAAGGGCGAAAAAGTCCTTATCGTCGGCGACGTACTTCACAGTCGCGTGGCCAATTCAAACTTGATGTTGTTGCGCCGGATGGGTGCCGAAGTGGCTTACTGCGCACCTGAACAATTCGAACCTCAAAACGACAATTGGAAGGGCGTTCAAAGCTTTTCCAACCTAAAAGACGCTATGACTTGGTCTACCGTGGTTATGGCCCTGCGTGTTCAAAAAGAACGCCATGCCGCCGAGGGTATCGGTCTTTCGATGGCTGAATATCGCG